>DATKLH010000167.1:0-13686 GCA_035542515.1 Casimicrobiaceae bacterium | reverse complement strand
AGTTACGAAGGGGCCGCCCCGAGGAACTGACGTGCCCCCTCGGGGGGCTGCGAGCGAAGCAAGCAAGGGGCATGTTCCATGTCAGTTCCGAAGGGCCGCCCCGAGGAACTGACGTGCCCCCTCGGGGGGCTGCGAGCGAAGCGAGCGAGGGGGATGTTCCACGTCAGTGGGTTCGGGACACGATCCAGTCGGCAAGATCGCGCAAGCGCTGCGCCGCTGCACCGAACGGATCGAGCGCGGCGTGGGCCTGCTCGCGCAGAAGTTGCGCGTGGCGTTTCGCGCCGTCGAGGCCGAGCAGCGACACGTAGGTTACCTTGCCCTGCTCGGCGTCCTTGCCGGCGGTCTTGCCCAGCGACTGCGAGGAGCCTTCGACATCCAGCACGTCATCGACCACCTGGAAGGCAAGCCCTGCCGCGGAAGCGAACGCGCTGAGCGCTCCTGTCGCGCCCGCGCCGATATCGCCTGCGGCGCGCGCACCGAGCTGCACCGACGCCTCGATCAGCGCGCCGGTCTTCATTCGGTGCATCCGCTCCAGTGTCGCCATGTCCATGTCGGTGCCCGCCGCATTCAAGTCGATCTGCTGTCCACCGACCATGCCCGGTGCACCGGCAGCATGCGCGAGGATCGCACAGGCCGCAGCGGCATCGGGCAGTCGGCTTTGCGCAAGAACGAAGAACGCGAGCGCCTGGAGTGCATCGGCGGCGAGCAGCGCGGTCGCCTCGCCGAACGCGACGTGACCGGTCGGCTTCCCCCGGCGCAGGACGTCGTTGTCCATGCACGGCAGGTCGTCGTGCAGGAGCGAATATGCGTGGATCAGCTCCACCGAAGCTGCCGGCGCGTCGAGCTTCGCGACCTCTGCATGCAGCGCTTCTCCGGCGGCATAGACCAGCAGCGGCCGCATGCGCTTGCCGCCGCCGAGGACGGCGTAGCGCATGGCCTCGTGCAATCGGGATGCGGGGCCCTCCACAATCGGCAGCGCGCGATCCAGCACGACTTCGATGCGCTCCTGTCGCTCGCGCACCCATGCCGCCAGCGCCGTGCCTTCAAGCGTCGCCGTTGCCATTGGCATCGAACGTCTTGAGGACGCCCTTTTCGAGCATGTCGACCTGAAGCTGCGCATCCTTCAACGCAGCCTGGCAATAGGCAAGCAACTCGGCGCCGCGCTTGTAGGCCGCGAGCGCGTCCTGGAGCGGAAGCTGGCCGCCTTCGAGCGTGCCCACCAGCGTTTCGAGCTCGGCAAGCGCCGACTCGAAGCTCGCGGGTTGATCGGCGGAACGTGGAGGCGGCGACGACATCGAAGCAAGCGGCGGGTCGATCATGGGCAGCGCAGTGTAGGCCGTTTCACCGAATCGATGCGATCGCTCGAACGCCCCGGGGTAGCGCTGGAAGCAACGCTCAAACAGCGCAAAGCGCACGGCCGTGGTCTCTTGGCGCGCCTTGACCACCTTCGAAGAGCCTTGTATACTATCACGTTTTGACGACGCGGCCCTTTGAAGACCTCCTAGTCTTCTCGCGATCCTTCGCGGCGGCCGACTTAGCAAAGCGGTCCGGACGGAAAGTAGGGTCAGAGACGATTTTGCCCCGACTGTGCGCTGATCGACAGTGCAGCGCGGAAGTCGTCTCCGATCCCATTTCCCCGGGTTGTTGGGTTGGGTTGGCGTTTCACGCCTCACCGAAAAAGGATGGGTCGATGTCCGATCTCGCCACTGCTGCTCGGCTGCGACAAGCCACGTCGCAGCTCCCCGCGTCCTGGTATTGCGATCCCCGCGTTTACGAAGCGGAGCAGCGCACGCTGTTCGCGCGCGGGCCCGGCTACGTCGGTCATGAGCTGATGGTCCCCGAAGCGGGGGACTACTACGCGCTGCCGGCGCGCGACAACGCGCAATCGCTGGTGCGCAATGCGCAAGGCGTTGAGCTGCTGTCCAACATCTGCCGGCATCGCCAGGCGATCATGCTGACCGGCAAGGGCAACGCCAAGAACATCGTCTGCCCGCTGCATCGCTGGACCTACGACCTGCAGGGCCAGCTGCTCGGCGCGCCGCACTTTGCCGACCAGCCTTGCCTCAATCTGGGGCGTTCGCCGCTGCGCAACTGGAACGGCCTGCTGTTCGACGGACCGCGCGACATCGCCAGGGATCTCGAAGGGCTCATGTTGCGCGAGCTCGATTTCTCCGGGTACATGTTGCATCACGCGGATCTGCACGAGTGCAACTACAACTGGAAGACGTTCATCGAGGTCTACCTCGAGGATTATCACGTCGAGCCGTTCCACCCGGGGCTTGGCCACTTCGTCACCTGCGATGACCTGCGCTGGGAGTTCGCTGACTGGGCCTCGGTGCAGTTCGTGGGCATCAACAACCGGCTGGCGCGCGCGGGCACGCGCACCTACGAGACGTGGCACAAGGCGGTGCTCGACTACTATCGCGGCGAGATGCCGCCGCATGGCGCGATCTGGCTGACCTACTACCCGAACATCATGGTCGAGTGGTACCCGCACGTCCTGGTGATCAGCACGCTGATCCCGAAGGCGGTCGATCGCACGCTCAACATCGTCGAGTACTACTACCCGGAGGACATCGCGTTGTTCGAGCCCGACTTCGTGGCTGCGGAACAGGCGGCGTACCGTGAGACGGCGAAGGAAGACGACGAGATCGCGGAGCGCATGGACGCCGGCCGCAAGGCGCTCTACGCGCAACGCCGCAGCGAAGTCGGACCCTATCAGTCGCCGCTCGAGGATGGCATGCAGCACTTCCACGAGTTCTACAGGCGGGAGATGGAGCCGGACCTGCAGGCGAGAGACGATAGGCGCTAGCAAAACCGATCGAGGCCTAGTGCAGCGAACGGGGCGGTGTCCGACGGGCACCGCCTTTTTTGTTGCGGTTTGTTAAAAACGATCGCGCATCGACCATCGACCATCGCCTATCGCCCGCTTAGCGCCATGCAATCCCTCTGGATGCTCCTCGCCGGTCTCGCCTTCGCGGGCATGGGTGTATGCGTCAAGCTCGCGTCGCCGCAGTTCAGCATCGCCGAACTGGTGCTGTATCGCGCGCTGGCCCAGATGGGGGGTGCGTGGATCGTGCTGTGGCGTGCGCACCTGCCGGTGCGTACCGCCCGGCTCGGATTGCATGCCAACCGCGGGCTTTCCGGCTTCGCGTCGCTGTTCATGTTCTTCTATTCGCTCCGCGAGCTGCCGGTCGCCACGGCGATGACGCTCAACTATGCATCGCCGCTGTGGCTCGCACTCCTCATCGTGTTCCTTGCGCGCGAGCGTCCGGGCGCGGGATTGCTCGTCTGCGTCGTGCTGGGCTTCGCCGGGGTGCTGTTGCTGCTGCAGCCGACACTGACGGCGAACATGGCGTGGCCGTTCGCGATCGGCCTCGTGTCCGGGATACTCGCTGCGATCGCGTATCTCAACGTGCGCGACCTGGTGCAGGCGAACGAGCCCGAAGCGCGCGTGGTCTTCTACTTCGCGCTCTTCAGTGCGATCGGTGCGCTCGTATGGATGATCCCGCAGGCGTGGACCGACGTCTCGCTCGCCAACGCCTGGCCCCTGGTGGGCATCGGCGTGTGTGGGACGGTGGGCCAGCTCGCGATGACTCGCGCTTACGGCAAGGGCTCCACGCTGGTCGCCGCGGCGCTCTCGTACAGCGGCATTGTCTTTTCCAGCATTCTCGGAGCTCTGCTGCTGGATGAGCGCCTGCCGTGGATCGCATGGCTCGCCATGGTGCTCATCGTCGCCGCGGGTATCATGTCTATTCGGATGCTGCCTCGTACCGCGCATGCCGAGCCGGCCGCAGTGACCAGCGACTAGCGTTCGGTTCCGCCGATCACTTGCGCAACGGTCGGGCCCGAGGCGCGAAACCCTACGCAAAGGCGGCGAAAGTGGCGTGCTGCTCCAAGCGGGCCGCGGGGTGGTCGTGAATGATCCGCAAAGCTTCGCAACCAAGCAGCGTGTCGTTTCCCCGCCCTCGTGCAAACAATTTCCCGAACGCGACAGACAACCTAACCGCGCCGCCCTGGAGCCTCATGTACTCGACGCTCATTTCCACCGACGAGCTTGCCGCTCGCCTCGAAGATCCCTCCGTCGTCATCGTCGATGCGCGTTACGACCTCCGCAAGCCCGACGCGGGCGAGGTTGTCTACGCGGAGGGCCACATACCCGGCGCGCGCTTCGTTCATCTCGACCGGGACTTGTCCGCGCCGAAGACCGGGCGCAACGGACGTCATCCGTTGCCCGCGCCGGAAGCGGCTGCGGACGTGTTCGGACGACTGGGCATCGACGCGAGCAAGCAGGTCGTGGTCTATGACGGCGGCGACGGTGTGTTCGCTTCGCGCGTGTGGTGGATGCTGCGCTGGCTCGACCATCACGCGGCCGCCGTGCTCGACGGCGGATATGCGAAATGGACGCGCGAAGGCCGGCCGACGACCACCGAGTCGCCCAACGTGAAGGCCGCGAGGTTCGAAGTGGGTCGTGTCGCGCCGACGGTTAGCGCGACCGGCGTGGCCGCGAGCATTCCGCGGCACACGCTCGTGCTCATGGACGCGCGGGCCGCCGAGCGATTCCGCGGCGATGTCGAAACCATCGATCCGGTGGCCGGACATATTCCCGGCGCGATCAATCGGCCTTCGTCGCGCAACCTTGGCGCCGACGGCAGCTTTCGCAACCCGCGGGACCTGCGCGAGCAGTTCGAAGGGATGCTGCACGGTCGGTCGGTGGACGATGTGGTCCACTACTGCGGCTCCGGCGTCAGCGCGTGTCACAACATCCTCGCGATGGCCATCGCCGGTTATCCGCTGACGCGCCTGTATCCCGGCTCGTGGAGCGAATGGTCCGCGGATGGGTCGCGTCCTGTCGCGAAGGGCGAGCGCTGAGCCAGGCACTGAGCTCCTACGACCGCCGCAGCGGCCAGGTCGCGAGCGCTTCATAGCGCACGCCGTCCTGGGTCGACAGCGACTGCATCAGCGCGAAATGTTCGACCGTCCAATCGATGGCGTCGACGGCGTTGCGCTCGATCCCGCGGGCACAGTGCCGCGCGAGCGTCAGGTGCGGGTTGAAGGGTCGCGGATCGAGAGCGAATCCCGCTGATCCGAGCAGGCGCTCGAGATCGGCCTGCAAATGGGTCAACTGCAGTGGTACCGCGTGTGGCGCGATCCACGCGACCCTCGCCTGGCGAAACCACCCGACGCGATTCAGCGAAAGGGCGAAGCTCTCTCCGGCCGTGCGTCCCCCGAGCATGAGCAGGCCGGGTGCGCGCTGCGCGTCCACGTGGCCGAGGAAAGCCAGCGTTGCGTGAACGTTGTGCGCCGGCACGGGGCGACCGAGCGTATCGCTCGCGATCGCTTGTGCGAGTTCGCCCAGTCGACCCTGTATCCCCGGTGGCGGAACGAGCGCGAAGAACAGGCGCATCGGTGCAGCGCGCGCTTGCTGCGGCATGGTGGGAGAACTCGTCGACGCCGGGTGGAATGCTTCGCGCAGTGCTCGTGGCAGGCTGCCACATCATACGCAAGCGGCGCCGACAAAAACGCCGCGCCTCCTTGCGGAGCGCGCGGCGGCTCGAGGGCTGCTATTCGATTCAGCCGTTCGCGACTTGCTGCAGCCCGGCCTTCTTGTTGTCGAAGAACTGCTCGTCCTCGGTCGAGTGGGCGAGCGCGGTCGTCGACGCCTGGCTGCCCTGCACGGTGGTGGTCACCGCGTCGAAGTACCCGGTTCCGACTTCGCGCTGATGCTTGACGGCGGTGAAGCCCTTCTCGGCTGCGGCGAACTCGGCTTCCTGCAGCTCGACGAACGCCGACATCCCGCTGCGCGCGTAGCCGTGCGCGAGGTTGAACATCGAGTAGTTGAGGCTGTGGAAGCCGGCAAGCGTGATGAACTGGAACTTGTAGCCCATCGCGCCCAGCTCGCGCTGGAAGCGGGCGATCGTGCCGTCGTCCAGGTTCTTTCTCCAGTTGAACGAAGGCGAGCAGTTGTAGGCAAGCATCTTGCCGGGGAACTGCTTCTGGATCGCCTCGGCGAACTGCTTCGCGAATTCCAGGTCGGGCTTGCCGGTTTCACACCAGATGAGATCGGCGTACGGCGCGTAGGCCAGCCCGCGCGACACGGACTGCTCGAGCCCCTTGCGCGTGCGATAGAAGCCTTCGCTGGTGCGCTCGCCGGTGCAGAAGCGCCGATCGTTCTCGTCCACGTCGGAGGTGATCATGTCGGCTGCCTCGGCGTCGGTGCGCGCGAGCAGCACTGTCGGCACGCCCATGCAATCGGCTGCCAGACGCGCGGCGATCAGCTTCTCCACTGCCTCGCGCGTGGGGACCAGCACCTTGCCGCCCATGTGGCCGCACTTCTTGACCGATGCGAGCTGATCTTCGAAGTGCACGCCGGCGGCGCCCGCTTCGATCATCGCCTTCATCAATTCGAACGCGTTGAGCACGCCGCCGAAGCCCGCTTCAGCGTCCGCGACGATCGGCGCGAAGTAATCGACATCGCCCTTGCCTTCCATGTGCTGGATCTGATCGGCGCGGATGAAGGCGTTGTTGATGCGGCGCACGACGTGGGGGACCGAGTTCACCGGATACAGCGACTGGTCGGGGTACATCTCGCCGGAGATGTTCGCGTCGGCGGCCACCTGCCAGCCCGACAGATAGATCGCCTTGAGTCCGGCCTTCACCTGCTGCATGGCCTGGTTGCCGGTGAGCGCGCCGAGCGTGTTGACGAAGGGTTCCTCGTTGATCAGCTTCCACAGTTTTTCGGCGCCGCGCCGAGCAAGCGTGTGCTCGATGTGCAGAGACCCGCGCAGGCGCACTACGTCTTCGGCCGTGTAGCCGCGCTTGATGCCTTTCCACCTCGGGTTCTCCGCCCAGTCCTTCTTGAGTCTTGCCGCTTCCAGGTCGTAGCTCATGTACGAAACGCTCCACATGTCCGGGCCAAGCGTGGCCCGATGATCGGTGGCGCACGCGCACGATGCGCGACGCCGCGAGGCGGTCAAAGCGGCAACCCAGTGCCGTTTTTCCCGCGGCACGGACCGGCGAGGATCGCTCGACCGGTTCTTGCCGGGCATGGACTTCGGTGGAGGGACCAGCCCTACGCTTCTGTCCCCCGTGCTCAAGGGACACGCGTACAGGGCGAACATAGCAAAGGGCAGGCCATCTTACAACTGTTCAATCGCACCGCACTACGAAAAAACCAATGCATAATCAACATATTAAAACGCGATTCCGGATCGTGGAAAATAAATCGGCCGCCTGCGGCGACGTCTTGCTGCGATGCGGTGCAAGAGGACCGTGTGGGGCCGCCGCGGTCTGCTCATTTTCCATTTATATACAAGGTTGCGACGGGTCACGGCGACGATCCCAGCGTGGCGACCGCGTCGCGCCGGCCATTCCACATTGCGAAAAGCATTTCCGGTGCGGTGCTGCGGCAGAATAGGCATGCAACCCCAATACACCGCTGCAGGGCGTGTAATCGCCGTCCCTTTCCGATGAACAAGTTGCCGGTCCTCGCGTGTCTCGTCATCGTTGCCAGTGCAAGCCACGCGCAAACGCCTGCGGTTGCTCGCGACGCCGCGGCCAGTTGCCGCACGTGTCACACGCAATCCCTCGCAGGGGCCGGGGCGATCCCTGCGCTCGACGCTCTTCCACGCGACGTCATCGTCGCCCGCATGCTCGAGTTCCGCGCCGGAGGGCGCGCAGGCACCGTGATGCCCCAACTGGCGCGCGGCTACACCGACGCGCAGGTCGAGATGATCGCAACAGCGCTCTCGACCACGCCACGATGAGAGCGACGTTTCGCGCCGCTCGGCGGACGTGGCTCGCTCGCGCCGGTGCGAATGCGCTCGCGTTGCTCGTCGGCGGCTGCGCGTCAAGTGCGCGTTCGCGAGCCAGGGGCAGCGTTGTCGTGGTCGGCGGGGGCTACGGCGGAGCAACGGCTGCGCGCTATCTTGCGCTGTGGGGCGGCGCTTCGGTGCAAGTCACGTTGATCGAAGCCGACGCGCGATTCGTATCGTGCCCGCTTTCCAACCTCGTGCTCGGCGGCAGCAAGTCGATCGACGACATCACGCGCGACTACGATGGCCTCGCGCGGCACGGGGTGCGCGTGGTAAACGATCGCGCCACCGCGATCGATCACGACCGCCACGAGGTGCGGTTGTCGCGCGGCGATGCCGTCGCCTACGAGCACGTCGTCGTATCGCCGGGTATCGATTTCTTGTTCGAGCGCATCGGCGGTCTGCGTTCCGCGGACGCGCGCGAGCGGGTGCTGCACGCCTACAAGGCCGGTCCGCAGACCGTGGCATTACGCAAGCAGATCGAAGCGATGCCCGACGGCGGCGTGTTCGCGATATCGATTCCGCGCGCGCCGTACCGGTGCCCGCCTGCGCCCTACGAACGCGCCTGTCAGGTGGCGTGGTACTTCCGGCTCGCGAAGCCGCGCAGCAAGGTGCTCGTGCTCGATGCCAACGAGGAGGTGCAGTCGAAGAAAGCGTTGTTCGAACGCGCGTGGCGCGAGGACTATCCGGGAATGGTCGAGTACCGCCCCGACTGTGTGCTCACCGACGTCGATTCCGCAACGCTGACGGCTCGCTTCGAAGTCGCGGAGGACGTCCGGGCCGACGTGCTCAACGTCATACCGCCTCACGGTGCGGCGGCGATCGCGCGCAGCGCGGGCCTCGTCACGGCGAACGACCAATGGTGCGAAGTGGACTTCCTGACCTTCGAATCGGTGCGCGCACCCGGCATCCACGTGCTCGGCGACGCGATCCAGATCGCGCCGTTGATGCCCAAGTCGGGGCACATGGCGAACCAGCATGGCAAGGTCGCGGCATCGGCAATCCTCGCGCAGCTTTTCGATTTGCCGCTCGATCGCAGCCAGGTCATCAGCAATACCTGCTACAGCTTCATCACCGATCGCGAAGCGGTGCACGTTGCATCGGTGCACGCCTACGACCCGATGCAGAAGACATTTGTCACCGTACCCGGATCGGGCGGACTGTCGGCAGCGAAAAGCGAGCTGGAAGGACGTTACGGATTCGCGTGGGCGCAGAGCATCTGGAACGACATGCTTTCGTGACAGCGCACGGGTTGCGTGCGCAGGCGACCCACCGCGCCGCACGAGATTGCATCGGGCGCAACACCTGGATGCGACGAAATCGCGCCGGGCGCTGAGGCGCGGATCACTCGCGAATAGCCGCTGGGCAACCGACACCGGCACGAAGCGTGGAGGCTTCCTGGCGGCGGTCGGTGAGGCGGCGTGGACGCTCAGCTGGTGCCGAGCGGGTCGCGGAGCGATTGCACGATCCGCTCGTCGAACCGTTTCCGCTGCTCCGCGCTGAACGTCGCATAGAGCTCGCTCATCCGTTCCAGCGCGAGGCGCGTTGCTTCGGAGCGCTGCGCTTCGTCATCCGCCAGCGTGGAGAACACGACCTGTGCGGTCGGCAGGGCGCCGCCGTCATCGCTGCGCAAACCGGCGACGTGCCGCGCGCGCTGGCGCCCGGCTTCGGCGGCATTGCGCACCTGACGCTCGAAGCTGTCGAACAGGGCGATCTGCTCAGGTCCGAGCCTGAGGTCGATGCGCAGCGATGGCAGCTCGCGCTCGATCGCTGCGGCAGGATCGGAAACGGGTCGCGGGCCCGCGGCCTTGCCATTGTCGCCGCCACGATAGCGGGACGACGGCATCTCGCCGCTGCCGCGCTGGTGCCCACCGAATTGCGCGTTCGCCGCACGCGCGGCGAGCGCGGCTACGAAGGCCGTGCAGGCAACGAAGGAGCGTCGCGATTGATGCATTTGATCAGACGCCGGGACGACGATCGAGCTTCATTCTGCCACTCCAGGCGCTCCGCTGGGCGAGCCCTTACACGTCGTTACACCGTCTGCGCGATGACCACGCGATCGCCGGACAGGAAAACAAAACGGCGCCCGAAGGCGCCGTGAGGACATTGCGAAGCGAGTTGACGACAGTTTCTGCACTCGCCGCGCTCGGTTGTTCGTGCAGTTGCCGCGACGCCGCCGCAGGGCCGCCCCAAGGCGGCGTCGGATTTCTACAATCGGCCGAAAGTATCGTGCGCGCCCCGTGGTGCTCGCGCCACGCCGACGACCAACGCGCAGCGCGGTACGTCTGGCGCGCGAAACTTTCGGCCGCCTACGCGACCTCCGCCTCCGGCGCAGGTGCGGAGCTTTCCTCGAAGGTCAGCTTGATCCTGTCCTCGTCGTCGAGATCGATCGTCACCTTGCCGCCGTTGACCAGCTTGCCGAAGAGGAGCTCCTCGGCGAGCGCCTTGCGGATGGTGTCCTGGATGAGTCGCGCCATCGGGCGCGCGCCCATCTGCGGATCGAAGCCCTTCTTCGCCAGGTACTGCTTGAGCTTGGGCGCAAACGACGGCTCGACCTTCTTCTCGTGCAGCTGCGCTTCCAGCTCGAGCAGGAACTTGTCGACCACGCGCAGGATGACGTCGTGATCAAGCGATGCGAACGAGATGGTCGCGTCCAGCCGGTTGCGGAACTCGGGCGTGAACAAGCGCTTGATCTCGCCCATCTCGTCGCCCGACTGCTTCTCGGTCGCGAAACCGATCACCTGCCGCGCGAGCTCGCCGGCACCCGCGTTGGTCGTCATGATGATGATGACGTTGCGGAAGTCGGCCTTGCGACCGTTGTTGTCGGTGAGCGTCCCGTGATCCATCACCTGCAACAGGATGTTGAAGATGTCCGGATGCGCCTTCTCGATCTCGTCGAGCAGCAGCACGGTGTAAGGCTGCTTGGTGATCGCCTCGGTGAGCTGGCCGCCCTGGTCGAAGCCGACGTACCCCGGCGGCGCACCGATGAGACGCGACACCGCGTGACGTTCCATGTATTCGGACATGTCGAAGCGGAGCAGCTCCACGCCGAGGCAGTAGGCGAGCTGCCGCGCGACTTCCGTCTTGCCCACACCGGTGGGCCCGCTGAACAGGAAGTTGCCGATCGGCTTGCGCGGATTGCCCAGTCCCGAGCGCGCCATGCGGATGGCCGCGACGAGCGCGTCGATCGCCTTGTCCTGGCCGAACACGACGTTCTTCAGGTCGCGGTCGAGCGTCTTGAGCGCGTTGCGATCATCCGACGATACGCTCTTCGCCGGGATGCGCGCGATCTTCGCGACGATCTCTTCCACTTCGGTCTTGCCGATGAGCTTCTTCTGCTTCGACTTGGGCAGGATCTTCTGCGCGGCACCGGCTTCGTCGATCACGTCGATTGCCTTGTCGGGCAGGTGACGGTCGTTGATGAAGCGCGCGGCGAGCTCCGCCGCGGACGACAGCGCAGCGGGCGCGTAACGCACGCCGTGATGCTGCTCGAAGCGCGTCTTGAGACCCTTGAGGATCTCGATGGTCTCGGCCACCGACGGCTCGGGCACGTCGACTTTCTGGAAGCGCCGCGACAGCGCGTGGTCCTTCTCGAAGATCTGGCGAAACTCGCCGTAGGTCGTTGCGCCGATGCACTTCAGCGCACCGGTCGACAACGCCGGCTTGAGCAGGTTGGACGCATCGAGCGTGCCGCCCGAAGCGGCGCCCGCGCCGATGATCGTGTGGATCTCGTCGATGAACAGGATCGACTTGGGATTCTCGCAAAGCTGCTTGAGCACCGCCTTCAGGCGCTGCTCGAAATCGCCGCGGTACTTGGTGCCGGCGAGCAACGCGCCCATGTCGAGCGAGTACACCTGGAAGTCGTTCAGGAGCTCGGGCACTTCACCTTCGTTGATCCGTCGTGCGAGGCCCTCGGCGATGGCCGTCTTGCCCACGCCGGCTTCGCCGACCAGAAGCGGGTTGTTCTTGCGGCGACGGCACAGCACCTGGATCACGCGCTCGAGCTCGTGCTCGCGGCCGATCAGCGGATCGATCTTGCCGTTCTTGGCGAGCTGGTTGAGGTTGACCGTGTACGCGTCGAGCGCGCCCTGCGGCTCGCCGTTGCCGTCGCTGTCTTCCTTCGATTCGGCGTTCTTGTCCTGCTTCTGCTGCGGGCTCTTGGTGATGCCGTGGGCGATGTAGTTGACGACGTCCAGGCGCGTTACCCCGCGCTGGTTGAGGAAATAGACCGCGTGCGATTCCTTCTCGCCGAAGATGGCGACCAGCACGTTGGCCCCGGTGACTTCCTTCTTGCCCGACGACTGCACGTGCAGGATCGCGCGCTGGATGACGCGCTGGAAGCCCTGCGTGGGTTGCGTATCGGCGTCGCTGTGCGGCGCGAGCCGCGGCGTGTGCTCGTTGATGAAATCGGTGAGCACACCGCGCAACTCCTCGAGGTCGACGCCGCACGCCTTCAGCACTTCGGCCGCCGAAGGATTGTCCAGCATCGCCAGCAGCAGGTGCTCGACGGTGATGAACTCGTGCTGCTTCTGGCGGGCCTCGACGAAGGCCATGTGGAGGGAGACTTCCAGTTCCTGCGCAATCATCTTGCTTCCTTAAACCTTCCTGACCGGCGGGAACCCATTTCCCGGCGGGATCTTTCTCGTTCTACCGCCCACGCCTTAACGCGGGCTTAAGCGCTTCAAGTCTCCTCCATCGTGCACTGCAACGGGTGTTGATGCTTGCGTGCGTAGTCGATGACCTGATCGACTTTCGCAGCAGCCACCTCGCGGGTGAAAGTACCGCAAACGCCCATGCCTTCCCGGTGAACCTGCAGCATCACCTGCGTCGCCTTTTCCCGGGTCATTCCGAACACAGTTTGGAGCACCACGACGACAAAGTCCATCGGCGTGTAGTCATCGTTGAGTAGGATGACCTTGTACAGTGGCGGCGGCTTTGTCTTAGTCTTCTCAGTCTCGAGAACGCTGCCTTGCTGCTCGTTGTTGGCCATCTTACCCAAGTCGCCGCTTACCCACAGGTGGGGCTATGTTTGATGATTGCAACAGATTTTTCAAGGGCGAACCGGCCGGACGGCCGCGCGCTTGACGCCCGCCGGAAAAATGGCCTAGATAGTAGTGTTTGGCGCCGCTAGCGTCTGCTCTCCCGGTTTGCTGCCGTACCGTTGGTACATGCTCGCCGCAGGTGTGGTCCTCGTGCCGGCCAAACGTACATTTTCATTTCTGTAAGGAACAAGCTGTATGGCAACCGGAACCGTCAAGTGGTTCAACGACGCGAAGGGCTACGGGTTCATCACCCCGGACGACGGCGGCGAGGACCTGTTTGCGCACTTCTCGGCGATCAACATGCAGGGGTTCAAGACGCTGAAGGAAGGCCAGAAGGTCAGTTTCGAAGTGACCCAAGGGCCGAAGGGAAAGCAGGCGTCTAACATTCAAGGGATCTGACCGCTTGGCGCTGCCGGCGCGCCATTCAGGGAGGTGCGCCGCCGGCGACATTGACAAAACCCGCCGCCCGGGAGGGCTGGCGGGTTTTTTTTCCTAGCGCGCAAAGTTTCGCGAGCTGGTCGAAATCCGGGGAAAAGCAAACGTTAGGACGGCTCGCACCAGACTTTTCGCAGGACACATCCAGACATAGCGGCGCGCTCCTCAGGGCGACCCGGCGCCATGCGTGCCGCAACGTCGACCCAAGCTCGAGCGGCTGCCGACAACCGGCTGGCGCGGCGCGTATGCAGGCTGAATGCCTGTCCGAGCGACTGGCCTGACGGGGCGAGCGTCAACCGCGCCGACCGCGAGCCCTTCCAACCACGAGTCCTGTTGCGCAGGTCGTATCGACCACGGCCGGATACTGCCGGGAACGACTAACGATTGCCGTCCGG
>DATKLH010000166.1:0-11207 GCA_035542515.1 Casimicrobiaceae bacterium | reverse complement strand
CTATCTGTGCGACCTGTGCTACATGACCAAGTGTCCGTACGTTCCGCCGCATCCGTGGAACGTCGACTTTCCGCATCTGATGCTGCGCGGCAAGGCGTACAAGTTTCGCAAGGATGGCGCCACGTTTCGCGACCGCACGCTGACCAGCACCGATCGCATCGGCAAGCTCGCGACCATCCCGGTAGTGGTCCAGGTGGTCAATCGCGCCAACCGCATGCCGCTCGCCCGCACGGCGATGGAGAAGGTCCTCGGCGTCGCGCGTGAGCCGCGCCTTCCACCCTACGCGAATCCGCGCTTTCGCGATGCGGTCGAGCCCTCGCTCGCGTGGCCGGTGCGCGACGGCGCGCGCACGCCGGGCAAGGTGGTCGTCTTTTCCACCTGCTACGTCAACTACAACGAACCCGGCATCGGGCGCGATCTGCTCAAGCTTCTGAGCCACAACCAAGTGCCCTATCGCATCATCGAGCAGGAAGTGTGCTGCGGCATGCCGAAGCTGGAGCTGGGCGACCTCGAAAGCGTCGAGGGACTCAAGAACGTGAACGTGACGCAGCTCGCGGAGCTGGCCCGCGCCGGCTACGCGATCATGACCCCGGTGCCGTCGTGCACGCTGATGTTCAAGCAGGAGCTGCCGCTGCTGTTTCCCGACGACGAGGATGTCAAGGTGGTCGCCGATGCGATGTTCGACCCCTTCGAGTACTTCGTGCTGCGCGACAAGGACGGTTACCTGCGCAAGGACTTCAAGCGCCCGCTCGGCAAGGTGAGCTATCACGTGCCGTGCCACACGCGCGTCCAGAACATGGGACAGAAGACGCGTGAAGCGCTGGAATGGATTCCCGGCACCACCGTGAACACGGTGGAGCGCTGCGCGGGTCACGACGGCACCTACGGCGTGAAACGCGAGTTCTACGCCGCGTCGATGAAAATCGGCAAGCCGGTGTTCAAGCGGATGGAAGAGGGCGAGCCGGACCTCGTCGCGTCGGATTGCCCGATCGCCGGGCGGCGCATCCAGGAAGGCATCGAGCGCGATGGCGTGACGCGGCAGAAGCAGCATCCGCTGACGCTGCTGCGGATGGCGTATGGGATTGAAGAATGAAGACGGTATTGGGTACGGGCATCGGGGATGAGCGTGCCTGCGTTGCGACGCTTCGGTAGTTCACGTCGAGCGCGTTAACGGATTGAGCACTCTCACACCCAATACCTGATACCCAGGACCGTACCTCGGGAATTCATATGCCCCAAATCGCACGCGCCTCACTCCTCACCCTCGAAGCCTACGCGCGCGAGCGCGAGGCGTTTCGCGCGCGCGTTCTCGCCCACAAGAAGCCGCGAACCGTCGCGCTCGGCGAGCATGTCACGCTGCTCTTCGAGGACGAGCTCACCATTCGCTACCAGGTCCAGGAGATGCTGCGCATCGAGAAGACCTTCGAGGAGGCCGGCATCCAGGACGAGCTCGACGCGTACAATCCGCTCGTGCCCGACGGCAGCAACTTCAAGGCGACGATGCTGATCGAGTTCGACGATCCCGACGAGCGGAAGCTCGCGCTCGCGCGGTTGAAGGGCATCGAGCGCGCAGTGTGGGTTCGGGTGCAGGGCCACCCGAAGGTCATGGCGATCGCCGACGAGGACCTGGATCGCGAGACCGACGAGAAGACGTCCTCGGTGCACTTCCTGCGTTTCGAGCTGGCCCCTGCGATGGTGGCTGCCCTGAAGTCGGGAGCTGACCTGTCGATGGGGATCGATCACCCCGAATACCGCGTCGAGACGACGATCGGACCCGCAACGCGCGAAGCGCTGCAACGCGACCTCGCCTGATGCGAGCAAGACGCTGAAGGCTTTCCGGGCACTGAGCAAGCGTGCGCAGACGGTGGACTTTCACGCGCACGCACGACCGCGCGCTTGGGTCACTCGCAAGCTGTAGCGTTCGCGAAGGCGCCGTTCACTCGCGGAAGTTCTGATACTGCAACGGATAGTCCGCGATCGACTTGCGCACCAGCGCGATCGCGTTCTGCAGCTCGTCCTTCTTGGCACCCGACACGCGCACCGTGTCGCCCTGGATCGAGCCCTGCACCTTGAGCTTGCTGTCCTTGAGCATCTTCACGATCTTCTTGGCGAGCTCCTGCTCGACACCGGTGCGCACGGTAACCACCTGCTTGACCTTGTTGCCGGAGATCTTCTCGACCTCGCCGTACTTGAGCGAGCGGGCGTCGACCTGCCGCTTGGCGAACTTGGCCAGCAGGATGTCGGTCACCTGCTTCAGCTTGAAGTCGTCGTCGGCGTAGAGCGTCAGCGTCTTGTCGTTATGCTCGACGCGAGCGTCCGAGCCCTTGAAGTCGAAGCGGGTGCTGACCTCCTTGTTGGCCTGGTCGACGGCATTGCGCACTTCGACCTGGTTGACTTCGGAAACGATGTCGAACGACGGCACGGCGTCAACTCCCGGGAAGGCTCACCGCGATTCTACGCGGCGAGCGTGCCGTGCGCGGGGTCGGCTAACGGATCGCGAGCGCCTGCGTCCCCTCGGCGATCGGATCCAAGGTTCGCGTATCGCGGCTGGCGCACAGATCGATGAACGACTCGATCCAGCGATTGACGCGGTAGGCGTCGCTGATCGGTCCCATGTGACCGGCATCGAACAGCCCGATGCTGCGGTTGGGCAGGATGCGGGTCAGGGTACCGTGGATGTTGTGCGTCACCCGCGGACTGTGATGGCCCAGCATGAGCAACGTCGGCGTATCGATCGCGCCGAGCTCGGACGACGTCATGGGCCAGGCCCAGGCGGCCTTGAAGTCGAGCGGCACCTTGTCGCATCGACGTTCGATTGACTCACGTGTCGCAGGCGGCAGCGCGATGTAAGCACCGCTGCCGCCCCAGAAATCGACGAACGTACGTGTGGCCTCGGCGCGCCGCCCGGCGTTCAGCAACTCGGAGATGCGCCTCGCCATCTGCTCGGTTGCGGCAAGCTCCGGGTCGTGCTGGTCGAGCAAGCGGAACGCCACCGGCTCGTACAACGACAGGCTGGCGAGCCGGTTGCGATGGCGCAGCGCGAACCGCAATGCGACCAGGCCGCCATACGAGTGGCCAACCAGGTGCACCGGCGTGCCCGGCGCGACGACGCGACGCAGCCGCGATTCGACGAGGTCCACTTCCGTGTCCAGCGAGAAGGTCTCCGGCCGGCTCGGCATGGCCTGGTCCCCATAACCTGCAAGGTCCACGGCGATCACGCGGTATCGCGATGCCAGTCGCTGCGCAAGCGGTGTCCATTGCGACTTCGAGCTGAGCGACGCGTGCAGCATGACGACCGGAGCACCCGAGCCCGAAACGAAATAGCCGCGTTGCTCACTGAGCGCGAGCGGTTGCCCGGGTTGTCCCGTGGGGACGCATTCCAGCAAAACATGGGGGCTCATCCTGTTCCTCCGAACGTGGATCGCGTGATCGCTACGGGGCGTCGCGTGCTGGCTGGGCGTGCTCGTGGGTGCCGCAAGACCGATCGAGGGCACCCGTCCGAAGCCTCGATCAGGCGTGGACACGACACTCCGGACGCGATCGTTGATCGCTGCCCGACGCCGCCGGCGTCGGAGCGAGATTTCGATTGGGTGCCGCTTCGGCCCATGAGCTTGCTGCAGTCGCGCTGGCTTCACGAAGCAGCGTCCACGTGGGACCCTGGGCCCCCACGATCGATGGCAACCCGACCAGGAGGGCAATGGTCAGGGTTGCCATGGTGACTGCAGCGAAGGCGAGAGCCGCGCGGGGCCGGGGAGGTTTGAATCGGGTCATCTGTGGATCTCCTGTGCACCCCGTACGACCCGCTTGCGGGAGCGATCGCGTCGGGCGCTGCTCGCTCCGGTATGGGCGGCCGGGGAATGACCGCAGTCTAGGAGGCGGCCGTTTGCGGCCAACTTCAGGCGGCGGGCGGTTTTGTTTCTTTTGTTTCATCGCTGCCCGCCTGTCTTGCATACGCGGCCGCGGGATTTATGCTTGTTCCATTCGCATCCGCGCTAACGGTGCACACTCGCAGGCGGTGTTTGGAGATGGCCCTACTTTCGTCCTACGATGCACGCGCAGGAGCGACGCTTTCGTCGCGCAACGACAAGGCGCAGGCTGCGAAGCGACCCATGGCATCCGTCGAGCCCCAGGCCACGCTGCTGATCGTCGACGACGAGGCGGAAGTGCGCGAGGTGCTGCACGAGTACCTCGTCGCGCACGGTTACACGGCGATCGCGGCGGAAAGCGCCGCAGAGGCGAAGAACATCGCCGCCAAGCAGCCGATCGACCTCGCGCTGCTCGACATTCGGATGCCGGGCGAGGATGGCTTGAGCCTCGCGCGACATCTGCGCGAGCGCTATGCGCGCATCGCGATCGTCATGCTGACCTCGGCCGACACCGTGGTCGATCGCATCGTGGGCCTCGAGATGGGGGCCGACGATTACGTGTCGAAGCCCTTCGACCCGCGCGAGCTCCTGGCACGCGTGAAGAGCGTGCTGCGTCGTACCTCGCTGGCGCGCAGCGCCGAGCTCGGTTCCGAGCGCGTGCGCGTGGGGCGCTGCGTGTTCGACATCGCCGCGCATCGGCTCACCGATGAAAACGGCGAGGACGTTCCGATCTCCCCGCTCGAGTTCGACCTGCTCAAGGCGCTGGTGGACCATCCGAACCGCGCGCTGTCGCGCGAGCGCATCCTCAACCTGCATCAGGCGCGCGACTGGGATCCGTTCGACCGCAGCGTGGACCTGCGCATCATGCGCTTGCGCAAGAAGATCGAGCCCGATCCCGAGCACCCGCGCTTCATCAGGACCATACGCAACGAGGGCTACATCTTCGTGCCGGACGGACACTGAAGCCATGAACCCGGCTCGCGTATCGCGGATCGTCGGCGCCGTCGTTGCCATCGTGCTGCTTTGCGTGCTCACGGGATGCGTGCGCGAACCCGATGCCGCATTGCGGATCGGCACCAACGTCTGGATCGGCAGTGAACCGCTCTATCTTGCTCGCGAGATCGGCCGCCTCGACGCGTCGTCGGTGCAGCTGGTCGAATACCCGTCGGCGAGCGAAGTGCTGCGCGCCTTCCGTAACGAGGCGATCGACGGCATGGTCATCAGCCTCGACGAGCTGTTCGGCCTCGCGGTGGACGGCCTCCAGCCACGCGTCATCCTGGTCGTCGATGTGTCGCACGGCGCCGACGCGGTCGTGGGACGCCGCGGCATGCGTTCGATGCGCGACCTCAAGGGCAAGGCAGTGGCGGTGGAGAGCGGAGCGCTCGGAGCGTTCGTCCTGAGCCGCGCTCTCGCGCTCAACGGCATGCAGGCTGGTGACGTAAGCGTCGTGCACATGGAATCCAACGAGCAACCGAGCGCCTTCGAGCAGGGCCAGATCGACGCTGCCGTGACCTTCGACCCGTATCGTGCTCAGTTCCTCCGGGCCGGCGCGACGACCTTGTTCGACAGCACGAAGATTCCGGGCGAGATCGTCGACCTGCTCGCGGTTCGCGCCAATGTGATGGACAAGAAACCCAAGGCGGTTCGCGATCTGCTGAGCGGCTGGTTCGATGCGATCGATTACATGAGCCGCGAACCGCAGGATGCCGCGCGACGCATGGGTATCCGCCAGCAGACCACCGGCGAGCAGTTTCTCGAAGCGCAGCGCGGACTCCACGTTCCGTCGTTCGATGAGAACCTGCGCATGCTCGGCGGTCCCAGGCCCGAGCTCGCGGTGACGGGACAACGGCTGATGGACTTGATGCTCGAAGCGAAGTTGCTGCGAAGCTCGCTCGACATCGGCGCGGTTCTCGAGCCCAGACCGCTACAGGACCTGCAGAAGTAAGGCATGCGCATCTCCACCTCGCTCAAGGTGACGGTTCCGCTGATCCTCCTGGGATTCGCGGCGACCTTGAGCGCGGTGAACCTGGTCTATCACGTGCCGCAGGCCGAGCGCGAGGCCGAGGAAGAAAGTCGCAAGCGGCTGGTCCAGGAGATGTCGCGCTTGCAGAGCACGGTGGAGTACCTGCTGCTCAAGGGCGATTTCGCCGTCGCGCAGCACGAGATCGCGGTGCTCGCTCACAACCACGACTTCCTGTTCGCGGCGCTGATGGACGATCGCCAGACGGTGATCGCCGCGACCCGGCGAGCGTGGCTCGAGCGCCCGATCGCCGATGTGCTGCCGCAATTCGACCTGGAGCAGGCGGCCGGCGCGATTCGACAGCGACGCGCGGGAGTGACCACCGACGCGAACGGCGACACGCTGCTCGGATACGCAGGCGTGCTGATGGGCACCGAGCGCGACGAGCTGCGTCCTTCGCGCACGGGCAGCATGCTGCTCGCCTACGATCTGCACCGCTACAAGGCCGAGGCGCGCGCGTTGGTGATGCAGCAGTCGTTGTATTGGGCGGGATGGGTGACGGCGCTCGCTCTCGCGATGTGGCTGGTGTTCCATTTCCTGCTCACGCGTCGAACGGCGCGACTCGTGCATGCCGCCGAGGAGCTCGCTTCGGGGAATCTCGATGCGCGCAGCGGCCTCAAGGGGTCCGACGAGCTTGGACGCCTCGGCAGCGCATTCGACGCGATGGCGATGAAGATCGCGCAGAACATCGAAGACAAGAAGCGCGCCGCCGAGGAGCTTGCGCGCCAGCGCGAGTCGCTGCATCAGCGCGAGAAGCTCGCCGCGCTGGGTTCATTGCTGGCGGGGGTGGCGCACGAGCTCAACAATCCGCTGTCGGTGGTGGTTGCACGGGCGGTGCTGCTCGAGGAGCAGGGCGACTCGCGGACCCAGACTGCCGCACAGAAGATCCGCACTGCCGCGGAACGCTGCGCGCGCATCGTGCGCACTTTCCTCGCGATGGCGCGCCAGCAACGACCCGAGCGTGGACCGGTCGCAATCAACGGAGTGGTTTCGGCCGCGCTCGATATCGCGGCTTATGCGATCCGCACCAGCAGCATCGATGTGACGCTGGACCTGGCACAGGACGCCCCGTTGGTCCTCGCCGATGCCGACCAACTGCACCAGGTGCTGCTGAACCTCATCATCAATGCCCAGCAATCCCTGCAAGAGCATCCGCTGCCGCGCCGCCTGCGCATCGCGACGCGCTTCGACTCGATCGGGGACGTGCTCGCCGTGACCGTCGAAGACAACGGGCCGGGCATCCCCGAGCACCTGCGCGCGCGCGTATTCGAGCCCTATTTCACGACCAAGCCGACCGGCATGGGCATCGGCGTCGGCCTGGCGGTGAGCCTCGGCATCGTTGAAGCGCACGGCGGCACACTGACGGTGGCCTGTCCCGAGTCCGGCGGCGCTGGGTTCACGATCACGCTTCCTGTGCACACCACGCATGCTCCGGAGCTCGAGGCAGGGTCCTCCGCCCACGAGCATGGCGATTGCCGCAGCATCCTCGTCGTGGACGACGAGCCCGACATACGGGAGACGCTGAGCGAGATCCTGAGCACGGCGAGGCATCGCGTCGTCGCCGTCGCATCGGGTCGCGAAGCGCTCGAGCGCCTGTCGCAGGAAAGCTACGACGTCATCTTCACCGACATGCGCATGCCCGACCTCGACGGCCGCGCACTGTACGGCGAGATCGAGCGCCGCTGGCCCGAGCAGGCCCAGAGGGTCGTGTTCGTCACCGGCGACACTCTCGCCACGACGTTGCGCGACTTCGTGTCGGCGAGCGGTCGCCCGGTCATCGAGAAGCCGTTCCTGCCGGGCGACGTACGGCGCGTCGTGGCCGAAGTCGACGCGGATAGCGATCCTGAAGCCAGCATCTAGCGCTGCGCTTTGGCGTCGTCGGGATCAACTCCGCTCGCGTGACGTACGCAAGTTCACTCGACGCGCCTGCGCGTTCTCTCCGCGAGCCCGTAGTGTTCCGCGACCACCGATTCGAGCTCGCTGCATGTGAAACCGAGATCGTGCAGCACGCGATCGTCGAGTCCGCGCAGCGCGTCGTACGTGGCCCTCGCGTCGCGATAGCTGCGATACTTCGCGTAGGCGCTGCGAAGCGTCGCCATTGCGACGCGCATCATCGAGCTCAGCAGCTTCGCGAGCATCCGTGCGCGCCGCGTCCTCGCCGCGCGCCAGAAATCGTAACCCGATGGCAGCGGCTCGGCCGGGATGTCCGCAAAACCGTTGGCCGCGCCTGCGCGGCGGACCCACAACTCGATCTCGTCATGTAAAGCCGGATGATCGTGCCGTTCGACGATCGAATCGCGCTGGGCGCGTGACGGAGCCTCGCTGGACGTCGAAGCATGCCGATGGACAACGCGCGTGCTCGCTCGATCACGTCGTGCGAGCGCGTGTGCGGTGCGGAACGTGGCTGCAGCAGTGTTCATGGTGGTCATTCGTAGGTGCAACGGGGTTCGTCGTTGGCGGTTGTCGCGCACGTACGATCGGTGAGCGTATCGACGGGCGCGTGCGCCGAAGCGACGCCCTGGTACTTGTCGAGTGGCTGCGCACGTGTCGAGCTCGCGGCATAAGCGCGCGCACCGGCATCGCCGCTCGCCGCATGCGCGGTTGCGGGCGCAAGCGCGTGGAACAGCGCCCCGACGACGAGGTTCACCGCGATGAAACCCGCGAGCAGGATTGCGGCGGCCTGGAGAGGCGATCGGATGAAGCTGGGTTCGCCGTGCCCGCCGGACTGGTGGTCTTGCACGATGGGCTCCTTTCGAGCTCGATACGCCGACCGAGTCTACGGAGCGCGTGTGTTAGGGCGACTTCAGCGACGCGGGGGATTTGTTGCGAATGTTTCCGGACAATGGACTACACCGGAGCGCAACGCCCGCGGCGCAGACTGTGGAACGACCTACGACAGCACACGAGGTCCAAGAAGACTGTCACTGGCCGCGACGACTGAACCGCGCTAGCCTAGTGTTCCGTTCCGGGGATAACTTGCCAAACTACCGGAGCGGAGGCGCGGACCTTCGTGCAAAAGTGGCGAAAATGGCGCGCTGGGCGAAGCGGCCGCAGCGGATATCGGGAATATCCGCAAGGTTCGCGACAATGCAGCGCGTCATTTCTCGTGGCTCGGCGCCGAGCGAGGCAAGGTGCGCGGTCTCCTGCTGGCAGTCGATCCGGTTTTGTGCAAGGCATTTCCGGAACGGGACGCTAGCCGAGCGCTCTGCCCCGGCAGAAACCGCACCGCGTGTGGGGGCTGCGCCGTCGCGTTCGCGCAACGCCGACGCGCCCAGCGCCGCCCGGATGAGGTCAACGGCTTGCGTGCAGCGGCGTTTTGTTGGCATGGTAAATGCATCGATTGCTTCAGGGAGGTCTCGACACGCCATGGATCCCGTCATTCCGATCGCCGATCTGCAGCCGATCTACTCGGTCGCCGAAGTCGACCGCGCGCTCGAGGATGGCGCGGCCAAGCGCAACGAGGGGCTGAAGAGCTGGTACGACCGGATGCGCGAGCTCGGCGGGTCGCGGTACATCATCAAGCCGTCGACCGCGGCGGCGCTCGACGATCTCTACGAGGCCTCGCCCAATTTTGGTGAGGTCATCGACGATCTGCGCAAGTTTCTGGCGCTGGCCGTGGCGGGCAACGAAGCGGTGCAGTTCACGCCGCTGTTGCTGCTCGGCGAGCCCGGACTCGGCAAGACCTATTTCGCCAAGCGCCTGGCCAAGGCGCTCGCGACGGGCTTCGAGTTCGTATCGATGAGCTCGCTCACCGCGGGCTGGGTTCTTACCGGAGCGTCGGCACAGTGGCACAACGCGCGACCAGGTAAGGTGGCGCAGACGTTGATCGAAGGCGATTACGCCAATCCCGTGGTCGTCCTCGACGAAGTCGACAAGTCCGGCGGCGATTCGCGCTACGACCCCATGGGTGCGCTGTACGCCCTCCTCGAGCCGGATACCGCAACGCACTTCAAGGACGAGTTCATCGACGTCGACATGGACGCGTCGCACATCCTCTGGGTGGCCACCGCCAACGATGCGAGCGCGATTCCCGAGCCGATCCTCAACCGGATGAACGTCTACGAGATCGATCGTCCCGACCCCGAGGGCTCGCGGCGCATCGCGCTGAGTGTTTATCGCGAAATCCTCGATGCCCACAACTGGCCGTTCCCGAGCGATCCCTCCGACGGCGTGCTCGAGCGACTTGCGGCCGTGCCGCCACGGGACATGCGCAAGCTCCTGCTCGACGCCTTCGGCACCGCGCGCCTCGCCAACCGCGATCATCTCGTGCCCGAAGACATCGACGCGCGCAAGCTTTGCGGACGTCGCGCGCGTCTCGGCTTCTAGAGCGCCCCGCAACTTTTCGCGTTCCGGCCTGCGGTTACAAGGCTGTCGGAGCGCGCCCGATACATCGAGGCGCTCGACGCCGATAGTCCGCCTCCTGCCCGTCCGTTAACGTCGGAGTCGACAGCGTCGCGGGAGTGTTCCTCCCGCGACCGACCCCGCAACGGAGGTGGTATGGGACAGCTACGCAGGCTCCAGCTCGGCTTGGCAGCCGCCACAGTGGTGGCGTTGGGCGTGTGCGGAGGTGGACTGAGGACCGTGGACGCGGCTTCCGTGCTCGCCGGCAACGTCGATTACGTCAACGGCGGCATCACCTCGGACGAGGCCGACGAGCTTCGCGCGCAAGCGCGCTCGTTCCCGCTCGAGGTGCAGCTTGCCGAGCACCGCGGTGACGAGGGCAATGCGTTCGTTGCCGACGCACCGCTGCGCATCACCGACGAATCGGGACGCGAGGTGGTCGATGTCGCGACGGCAGGACCGATCTTCCTCGCCCGCGTACCCGACGGGCGCTACACCGTCGAAGCCGAGCACAACGGCAAGGTGAAGCGCCAGCGAGTGACGGTGACCGGGGGGCCGCACGCCAAGGTGGGATTCCTCTGGTAGGTGGTTCGGAGCACCTTTCAGCACGCGGAAGGGGAACCGCGAGGCTTCAGCGCTTAAAACGCACGGCGACCGACGCGAAGGTCGTGCCACGGGTCGATCGCAGCACGTCCACCAGCGCTCGAGTGGCGCAAATGCGTCGAGCGCGATCGCGCTGCCGGCCCCCGTGGGCGCAGTGGGTCATCCGCCACCGGCTAATCATCGAGCGTACGCGGCCAACTCTTGTGTAGCAGGCGCGAGAGCGCGCGATCCGCAAGCACCACACCACCGGTCTGGCAGCGCGCGCAGTAGTTCGCCTCGTTTTCGGCGTACACGATGCGCTGCACCTTGGTACCGCACACGGGACATGGTTGACCGAATTTGCCATGCACGGCCATCTCCGGACGGAACGCGGTGAC
>DATKLH010000165.1:0-2540 GCA_035542515.1 Casimicrobiaceae bacterium | reverse complement strand
TCGTGCGGCTCAGCGCTGAAGAAGTGCGAATCGGGTCCCACGCCCGGCACGCCGAAGAAGCGGCACACCGGCACGTCGATCGCAGGGGTGATCGCGTCGCGCGCCCATGCATGAAACACCGCACCCGTGCGGCTCCAGCCGGATAGTCCACCACTGTCGAGCAGCGCCTTTTCGGCGGCATCGGCGGTCAGGAAGTACTGTCCGCTCCCGACATGATGGAATTCGACCACCTCGACCGCGCCAGGATCGGCGAGCGTGACTCCGACACCCGTGATTCGCATGCTCGCCAACGCTGCAAGCTGCGGCGCGTCGACGACCAGGGTCGCGTTGCGCGTTCCCTGTTGCTGGGGACGGAAGTACAAGTTGAGGCGACAGCTTGTGCCGCTCGCGATCGACCGCCCCACGGCGCAATCGCTCGGATCCCCCATCGATGCCGACTGGAAGTCGTAGGGCTGCGTGCCGTTGAGCACCAGTGCGCTGGGTGTCAGCGCCGCCGCGGCGGTGTTGGTCAACATCACCACGAGCGGTCCCGACTGCGTTCCCAGCGTGGTATTGCCGAAATCCGCGAGTGCGGGCGTGAACGCCAACGATGCCGTGCCTGCCTGTGCATCCACTCCCCGGCCATAGAAGGTCAGCAGCTGATCCGGCGTCGACGTCGTATTGTGCAACCACAGCGCGCCGGAAACCTCTCCCGGCTGCAACGGCGCGAAGCTCACGTCGATCGCGCAACTTGCCCCTGACGCGAGCACAAGACCGTCAGTGCAGGTGCTGTCGACGTGGAATTGAGCGTTGGTCGCCGGATGCAATGCGACCGAGGTGAACGACCATGGCGCATCGCCGCAATTGGCCACCGTTGCCGATGCGTGCGTGCTCGAGCCGACCTCGCGATTGCCGAATTGCAGCGTGTCGTTGGAAATGCAGAACCGCGGCCCGGCGAGCGCGCAATGGCTGACCAGGGCGATCGCCACGATCGACAACACGGATGCGCGGCGCGCGAGCAAGCGGAGAACCATTGGAGAGTCGAGGGCGTCGGGCAGCGCGCGAAGTTAGCGCACTTTTCCATCCGCCGGTTGCCCGGTCGATCAACTAGGCGCCGGTCATCCGTACATCGGCGTGCGCTAACGGGTCCTGCGCTTGTCTATGCCGCGGCTGCCACGTCGCGTTCGCATTCCGCGAGCACCGCCTGGACTTCGCCAATAGCCCAGGTCAACACGTCGCGCGGAATGTTGAGCGGCGGTGCGAACCGCACCACCGTTGCGTGAGTATCCTTCGACAGGATGCCGTGAGCGAGCAGCCGCTCGACCACGGAGCGTGCGCTCACGCGCGTCACATCGATCTCCATGCCGATGAACAGCCCACGACCGCGCACGTCGCGCACCAGCGGGCTACGAATAGCGCGCAGTTGCTCGATGAACCATGCGCCGACCTCCGCGGAGCGCTCGATCAGATGCTCGTCGAACAGGACGTCGAGCGACGCCATCGCAACCGCGCTCGCCAGCGGATTGCCACCGAACGTGCTCCCGTGATCGCCTGGCGTGAACACCTGCATGAGCTCCTGCCGTGCGCAAAACGCCGAGACCGGCAACAGTCCGCCGCCCAGCGCCTTGCCGAGCGTCACGCCGTCGGGGCGCACGCCTTCGTGCTCGCAGGCCAGGAACGCGCCGGTTCGTCCCATGCCGGTCTGGATCTCGTCGCAGATCAGCAGGACGTTGTGACGACGGCAGATCTCGGCGCAACGCGCGAGATAGCCCACCGGCGGAACGACGATGCCGCCCTCGCCCTGGATCGGTTCGACCAGAAACGCCGCGGTGCGCGGCGTGATCGCGCGCTCCAGCGCAGCGCTGTCGCCATACGGAATCGTGACCAGGCCCGCCGGGAAGGGACCAAAGCCATCACGATATTGCGCCTCGGTCGAAAGCCCCGTAATCGTCAGCGTGCGTCCGTGGAAATTCCCTTGGCAAGCGATGATCTCGGCGCAATCATGCGGCACACCCTTGACCTTGTAGGCCCACTTGCGCACCGCCTTGATCGCCGTCTCGACCGCCTCCGCGCCACCATTGGCGGGCAGAACCCGGTCGCAATGCGTGAGTCGCGCAAGCCGTTCGAGCAGCAGTGGCAATTCGTCGTTGTAGTAGGCGCGCGAGGTGACGCCCAGGCGTTGTGCCTGCGCGCAAAGCGCCGCGACGATGCGGGGATGCGAGTGACCGAAGCTGACCGCCGAGTACGCGGTCATCAGGTCGAGGTAGCCGCGACCGTCGACGTCGAGCACCCAGCAGCCGTCGCCGCGCGAAAGCACGACCGGGAGCGGATCGTAGTTGCGTGCGCCGTAGCGCTTCTCGCGGTCGATGAGATCGGCCGCGCCGGAGGAATTCGCGGGGCTACGCGCAACGCGCGTGGCGTTGGTCATCGCTTGCTCCTTGTGAAAGCGAGCCGGCCGCGACGACAAGCCAGTCAGACCGGATGCGACGCGGGCGGCGGTGCACGCAACGGCTTGTGGCCGCGGCGCGCAGTGGCAAGGGAATTCGCAGTGCGACTTCGCC
>DATKLH010000164.1:0-2099 GCA_035542515.1 Casimicrobiaceae bacterium | reverse complement strand
CCCTTCAGCGCGTGGCCGTCGGCGGCGACTTCGGATTGCGGATAGCGCGGCAGGAAATAGAGCCAATGGGCGAGCGGCGGCGCGGCGTCGCCGGCGCGCGGCGGCGGATCGTCACGATCGAGCAGCGCCGAGAGCGAAGCGATCGGTGCGAGGCTCGCGACGTCCTCGCGTTCCTCGGTCCGGCCGATCCACTCCCTTACTCCCATGTCCCCCCGAGGGCGCGCATGAGCACGACGGTGGCCGAGAGCTTGCGGCCCAGCAGCCCGACGAGCTTCGCCTGCTCGTTGAGCAGCGTGGCCTGCACTGTCACCACGTTGAGGTAACTCACGGTCCCCGCCTTGTACTGGTTCACGGTAAGGACCACGCTTTCGCGGGCGGCTCGCACGGCTTCCTGCTCGACCTTCGTCTCTTCCGTGAGCCAATGGACGTTCGCGAGGTTGTCCTCGACTTCCTGGATGCCGCCCAGCACGGCTTGGCGGTAGTTGGCGACCTGCTCGTCATATTGCGCACGCGCGAGCTCGACTTGCGCCGATCGCGCGCCGAAGTCGATGAGCGTGTCGGCGAGGTCGGCCCCGAGCGACCACACGCGATAGGGCGCCTTGAGGAGGTTGCGCGCGGCGCTGCTCGCGGTGCCGAAGCTGCCCGAGAGGTTGAGCGCCGGGAAGTACGCGGCCTGCGCGACGCCGATGCGCGCGTTGGCCGCGGCCATGTTGCGTTCAGCGGTGGCGATGTCGGGGCGGCGCTCGAGCAGCGTCGATGGGATCCCCGGGGGAACGTCGGGGATATGCACCTCGAATTTCGCTGGCGCGATCGTGACCTCCGCAGGCGCCTTGCCCATCAGCACCGCGATCGAATGCTCGAGGGATGCGCGCGTGGCCCTGAGGTCCACGAGACTCGCTTGCGTGCTGAGCAACTGCGCCTGCGCCTGGACCACGTCGACCTTCGCCGCGACGCCGCCCGCGTAGCGGTTCTGGGTCACCTTGAGCGATGTCTGGAATGCCTCGACGGTGTCCTCGATGAGGCTTACCTGCATGTCCGCGACGCGCAGCGCGTAGTAGTTGGTGACGAGCTGCGCCTGCATGGAGAGCCTTGCGTTCTCCAGGTCCGCGGCGCTCGCTTCCTGCCCGGCCTTCGCGGCCTCGACCTGGCGCCGGATCGCGCCCCAGAGGTCGACCTCCCATCGCGCTTCAACCTGCGCGGTGAAGCGATTCCCCGTCACGGCGGTACCGGTTGCGCTTGCGGCGCTGCCTTGCCCCGAGCGCGTTGCATTCACGTCGGCGCCGAGCGTCGGGAAAAGTGTTGCCTGCGCCGCGCGCGTTTCGGCGACGGCCTGGCGATAGCGTGCTTCCGATGCAGCGACCGTCTGGTTGGAAATGCTCACCTGCTCGACGAGACCGTTGAGCACGGGGTCGCGGAACGCTTCCCACCACTTGCCCTTCGGCGCCGCGTCGCTGGGCTTCGCCACCACCCAGTCGCCGGCCTCCTTGTATTTCTGCGGCACCGGCGCGTCGGGCTTCGTGTAGTTCGGACCGACGGCGCATGCGCCCACGACCAATCCCAATGCAACCGCAGATGAACGCAGATGAACGCTGAATATCGCGAAAACGTATTCGCACGGGGTCGCGATCGGTGGCACCGTACGGCGCACAAAGTTCTTGAATTTATCTGTGTTCATCTGCGTTCATCTGCGGATAGGGTTTCAATCGGCGATGCCGTGCGCAAGATCCTCGCTGCCCATGCCCAGCTTGCGGCGGGTCCAGAGGCGGAAGCGGTCGAGGTAGATGTAGATCGCGGGCGTCGTGTAGAGCGTGAGGAGCTGGCTCACGAGCAGGCCGCCGACGATCGAGATGCCCAGGGGTGTACGCAATTCCGCGCCGTCGCCGCTGCCCAGTGCGAGCGGAATGGCGCCCAGCATCGCGGCCATCGTGGTCATCATGATCGGGCGGAAGCGCAGCAGCGCCGCGTCGCGGATCGACGTCACCGTATCGGCACCGGCCTCGCGCTCCCGCTGCAGCGCGAAGTCGATCATCAGGATCGCGTTTTTCTTCACGATGCCGATCAGCAGGATCACGCCGATCAGCGCGATCAGCGTGAACTCG
>DATKLH010000163.1:0-7555 GCA_035542515.1 Casimicrobiaceae bacterium | reverse complement strand
CCGTAGATGCGAATGCGGTTGCCCGGGATGTACGCCGGCGTGAAGAAGGGGAACCCCATGATGTGGTCCCAGTGCACGTGCGACATGAACACGTGGTAGGTCTGCGGCGAGGCGGGACCGTGTCGTGCCAATGCTTGCTGCCCGAACGGGCGCACACCGGTTCCCAGGTCGCACAGGATGTATTCGTTGCCGCCGGTGATCAACTCGACGCACGAGGTGTGTCCGCCATAGGTGCCTGATCCGGCCATGCCGAGCGCATCGATGTACGCGTCGAGATCGGACTCGGAGGCGAACGTTCGGCCGGCCGCGCCGCGCACTGCGGCAGCGACGCGCTGGCGCACTTCGCCGGCCGTCAGTGCGACGGGCAATGAGCCCCGGGTGCCCCAGAAGCGGACCGCCTTCATGGTCGCGAAGCGTCGTAGGCGCGCAACGCTGGCTCGGAGAGCGCCTGCAGCGCGTCACGCACCGAAGGAAACACTTCGAGCACGTGGTTGAAGCGCGCGATGGAGAAGATCTCCTCGACCACGGGCTGGAGCGACGCGACGGCGATGCGATTGCCATCGGCGCGCAGCTTTTTGGCGGCGACCATCAGGACGCGCAAGCCCATGCTGCTGATGTAACCGACGTCCGAGAAATCGCAGATCAGCGCGGCGATGGTCGTGTCGACGAGCGTGGGCGCCAGCGCCTCCTCGAGGCGATGTGCGTTGGGGTGGTCGATCTTGCCCTCGGGCCTGGCCACCACGACGTCGGCGAATCGGCGGCTCGAGAATTGCACGCAAGCTCCGAAGGATGCGCCGGAACGGTGGCGGTGACTGCTGATGCCGGCATTATAGGCGCGGTGCCGCGCGGGTCGAAGCGCGACGCTGCGCTCCCCCAGCCTTCGCTGATGCGAGCTTCAAGCGCGAGAAATGCTTCGCAGCACAACTACATCTTTACCGCCCAGGGATGCAACCCCTCGATGAGATGCTGCTCGACCGTGATGTCGTCCAGCACGATCGGGCTGCCATCGAAGCTGCCGAACCAGTAACCGAGCGGTTGCGGCAGCAGGAAGCGCGGCAGTGGGTATGGATGCGTCCAGGCACCGGCGATTTTGACTTCGAGGCGGTTCGCGTTGATGTAGAGGTTGTATTCGGCGTACGTCCCGGCGAAGTTGACCCGGTAGTGCTCCGCATCGTCCTGCGCGTCCCACAGCAGCGGGGCGGGCAGGTCGTGCCAGCCTTCCTTGGTCGCGAGCGACCCGCCGCCACCGTCGGCGTATTCATCGGTGCGATACGCGACGCTCAGCGCGAAGCCGTCGGCGAGCGAAGCGCCCTTGGAGCGCCCGATCGAGCGCGGCCAGCGGATGCAACCCCAGAAGAAATCCTTGAAAGCAAGCCTGCGCTCGAGCGACACCTGGGTCCATTGGCGAATACTCGCGTGCGTGAACGGGTGGCCGAGCACGTCCTTGAGCGCGGCGAGGTGCTCGTCGTGCATGCGCGGATCGAGCGGCGATCCTGCACCGTGACTGAGGGGTTCGGTCATCGCGTGTCCTCCTTGAACTGCGGTACCAATCCGGGCTGCATGCGGTCACACCTGCAGCGTCGTCATTGCGCTTTCGCGTCCCGCTGGATCGATGGTGACGAAGCGCAGCTTGAGCGGGCCCGGGTGATCGGCACTCGTGACCGCAATACCTTCCCACGCCAGCGCCGATCCGTCGAGCTCGATCTCGGTGGCCGCGCCGATGGCGAGGTCGTCCCACTGCTCCCAGATGCGCAGACGATAAAAGCCGATGGCCTTGCTCGATGCGGTGGGCGTGGCAGGCGCAGCGAGGCTCGCGCGTACGGTCGCCCCTTCGGGGATCGTGGCGGCGACGGCACCGACCAGCATCGGGACCGGTAGCGGCGGAAGGTGAACCGCCGTGACGGGCGCCGAGAAGGCGCTGAACGGACGCGGCATGTCGTCGATTTGCGCGGGAACCACCGGCGCGACGCCGTTGGCCGGCGGAATCTCGACGATGCCGAGCGCCAGGCGGCGCTCTGGCGGCATGCGCACCTCGGCCCAGTAGCTGTAGCGGATGAATGCATCTAGCGGACTGGGGTCGTTCACCTGCGCGCGAAGCACGATTTTCCCATCGACACGCGCAACGCTCAGCGATCCACGCGCGATTTCGCGCGCGTAGACGGGATCGTTGACGGTGCCCGATGCGCGCCGCAAGCGGAACTGCGGCGCGTGCGCCGTCGGATCGGGTGGATCGGCGAACAGTCCCGGCTCGGAGGCCTGCAATTCGATCAGATCGAGTCCCGGTGCTTCGACGGTAATGGTGGCCACACGTGTGTCCGCATCCACCACGACGTGAGCTCGCGGCGGCGGCGGCGTGCGATCGGTTGGAACGGTGATCGGCACCACACCGCATTTGTCGAACTCGGCCTCGCGACCCTGCGCGGTCAGCGGCACGATGCGAAGGAACTGAACCGTTGCAAGCGACCGCGGCAGGTGTTCGTTCAGCACGACACGGCCACCGACCGGTGCGAGCGGCGGCTCTGTGAGAAGACGAAAGCGCTCGCGACCGCCGAGCGTGCCGGCCCGATCGCGCTGGCCGCCATTCACCGCGACTTCCGCACGCGAGTTGCCCGCGACACCGAGGCCCTTCTGATCCGCGATGTAGACGCGGTACTGAGTGTTCGCGGCGCCCGGCCAGGTCAGCTTCAGCTCGACCTCCGGCGCGGGTCCGGGGCGACTGGTCCAGATCAATCCCAGTCCCGTCGGCACGACGTAAGGTCGGCGTCGATCGGCGTAGCGGATCGCGATTTGCGTGGTATCGGATGCCTGTCCCGCCGTATCGACGAACGTCGCCTGAAGCACGCCCACCACACTCTCGCCGACGGTGAGCTCGCGCAGGTCGATCCGCTGCTCGACTTCCAGCGTTGCGGCACCGACGATCGGCGCGATCGCGAGATCCGGAACGATCGGCTTGCCTTCGAAGACGAGCTTCAGCGTCGCAATGTCCAGCGAACCCGCTGCGAGCTTCGCAACCGATGGAACCGCGACGGAGACGTCGACGTGACCCGGCGAGGCGGCCGGACCGCCCACGCCATCGGGTCCATCGAGAACAAGCTTGGCTTGAGGCGCTGGCGCCGGCGGACGTGGTCGCGGCGGTGCCGGCACGTCGAATTGCGCAGGCGGGCCGAAGCGCCCGAACAGATCGGCGAGTGCAGCGCGATACGTGGCTGGCGCGTTGCCGGCTGGAACCGGCGCATCGGAGATCAGTCCGCGTCGCATGTAGCTTGCCAGCGCAGCGCTCACGCTTGCGAGCTTGGGCTTCGCTTGAGTGCGTCCCATCAGCATCGCGAGCGCGCGCCGCGAGGGATTCGCAGGCGCAGGCAAGTCGACCGTTTGATGACGCGTGGTCCAGGCTCCGGCATCGAGTCGTCCCAGCGCGACAAGCGATCCCAGCGGCGGAGCGGGGAACAGCAACTCCTGCCGGAACGTCGTCGAGGGTCGGCCGCCGCCGTCGAGCCAGCGCGCGTTGGCCAGCATCGGCGCGGGAAGCGTCGGTGGATCGGCGGCCGGCACCGCGCCTGCCACGGTCAGCAGGCCGCGCATCTCGATGCCGCGCAATCGCTCGAACAGCGCAGGTCCCGAGTCGTAGCGCTCATGCAGGCGATACAGCACGTCCTGCGCGCCGATCTGGCCGACGAATGCATTCGCGAGTTGATCCACGATGGGCAGGCGCGATCCGAGTGATGCGAGGATGGTGCGTCCGTCCGGTGCGCGCGCGATGCGCGGGAAGACGAACAGTCCCAACGCGATATAGGCAAGCGGCACACTTCCATCGGTACGCTCGTCGAGCGTTCCGACCAGCCCGAGATAACGCCCGATGCCAGGGTCCATCGCTTGCGCCAGCAGCGTGCTCGCGATGCTCACGTCGACGATCTGCCGCTTGCGCGTCGGCGTCGCGGCGACGTTGCGCACGAGCTGCTGGCTCGTCGGTAGCACTGCGATATCGCCGACCATCGCCTCGCACTGCGCGTCGATGTCGACCGTGTGCGCCGCGACGCGCGTCACGTCGTCGGCAGGCGTGAGCGGATCGAACGGACCGTCCGGGCGATCGGGACGCTGCAGGCGCAACGCCGCGCCGCGCTGCACGCGCGCGATCGCATCGTCGGGTCCGCGACCGTTGGCGTACCACGGCCGCGATCCATCGATCGGGAGACTCAGCAGCGCTTCGGGACGCTGGTTGAGTAACACCTCGATGAGCCGTTGCGTGTCGACGCGCCACGTCCGCAAGGCGATGCGCCCGCGACCTTCGATGCGCACGCGTTCCACACGCGGTGCGCCGACGATGAACGGGGCGCGCGATCGCTGCACGAGCACGCGATTGGCCACGCGGTCGAGCAGTGCGATGGTGCCTTCGAACGGACCGTCGCTCACCAGCTCGACCGCGACGTCACGCAGGCTTCCGTCGGCCGACGGCGCGAGAATGTCGGCGACGAGCACGCCGCCCGCTGCCGCGAGCGACGGTTCAGACAGTACGTTGCCACGGCGATCGCGCCAGATGACCTGGGGCGTGACCACGAACGGCACGACGCGCCAGACCCCGAACGGCGCGATCGGAAAGCCGAGCGCGGGCGAGGGCATCAGGCGCAGATGCACGCCATCGGGTAGGTCCGTGTCGGCGCGCGCGGCTGCAGCGATGGCAGCGAACAGGTCGGCGGGCGCGAAGGTCGACATCGCTTCAGGCCTCGTCGGCGAAGCTCGGCGCGAGCGGCAATTGCAGCGATCCGCTGAGCAGCGCTCCGGTCGCCTTGTCGCTGAGCTCGAGCACGATGGTCGGGAAGATGCGCCGCGGTGGCTGGAACAGAATGCGTCGCAGCCATGTGCGCGGAGCAAATGGCGTCGAGCAGAGCCAGAGGATGCGCGAGCGCGTGCGGTCGCTGCGCCGGATGTCGAAGGTGCCCGCGGGCAACGGCTGCATCGCCAGTCGCAGCGCCTGCAATTCGACGCGTCCGGGTCGATCGATCGGTTCGGGCGATTCGAGCAGCACACCCGCGCATCGCCACGCAGGTCCGGCATTGCCGTCCACACGCAGCCACACCAGGCTCGCGCGCGGGCCGGACGCGGGCGGCCACGCATCGAGACCGATGGCATCGAGCGCGGCCTCGAAATCGGCGTCCGAGCCGTCGACGATCGCAGGCCCGAGCGCCGGCAACTGCTTGAGCTCGATGTCGCCGCTCGCGGGCGCAGGCGATGATTTGAAGCCGATGCCGGCGATCATCTCGCCGGGGTTGCGCCAGCGCGACGTGCGGAAGCTCACGCCGTCGAGCCTTCCGTCGAGCACCGCAGGGTCGTCGGACTTCGCCAGCGCGTACAGCTCGTACCATGCGAGCGTCGCCAACGGCTGCTTCGCCTGCAGCGTGCCGCCCGGCTTCGGCATCGGGCACACGGCAATCGATGCAACCTGCAGGCGCCGCGTGTCGGCGCCGGTGAGGAGTGCGGGTTCCTGCAACGCGATCCACTTCGGAGCAAGCTCGATCGCATCGCCGTCCGCGCCCGGCGCATCGACGCGACGCAGTCCGGTCGTGAGCGTATAGCCGTACACCTTGGCGAGCGCGACGACGTGCGCGGCAGAGAAGTGCACGTTCAACGGATCGTCGCAGAAGCGCGCGGTCTCGGTCTGCGCTGGGGTGTAGCCGAGCAGGAATCGACTCAGCATGCGCGGATCGAACAGGTCGCGTCGAACGCGCAGCATCGACACGTATTGCACGTCTCCATACTCAGGCAGCGCGACGGGGCCGCCGCCGCCAGCCAACGCCTTGGGCTTGGGCGTGGTGCGGAAGAAGAAGCTGCGATGGGTCGAGCTGTTGACGCCGCCCTTGGGCACGTAGTCGCTGCGACCCGCCTCGTGCCCGGCCTGCTGCTTGTTGCCGTTCTCGTCCTGCTTGTAGAGCCAGCCTTCCCACACCATCGACACATCGAGCCGGTAGGTGCGACCCGGCTGCAGCACTGCGTGCACACCGGCACCCGTCGTATCGTCGGCCTGTTGCGGCTGCTTGGTCGCTGCTTCCGCTTGCTGCTGCGCGATCGCCTGCTGTGCAGCGTTGCGCGCTGCGGCTGCGGCTTGCGCCGCCGCCGTCGTCCCTCCGATACCCAGGATGGCGAGCCGGTGACCGAGGACCCAGCTCATCTCCACCCATTCGATCCATCCGCTCGTGACCGGTGCGAAGCGCAGCGCCGTGCGTCCCCCAGGACTCGCAACAGTTTGCGTGAGCGTCCACGTCTCGCCACGGTTATCGACCACGCGCACCGGGGCGTCGCGTCCGACTGCGTCATCCACCATCAGCCACAGCCGCGGCGCCCCGAGCGGTTGATCCGGTCGCAGCATCGCGCTCTGGATCGGCTGGATGCGCATCAGCATGGCCGGTCCCGCCGACGGACCGCTGACGATCGCGAGATCGAGCGCACCATTGAAATCGCGTTCGAGATCGAGCGGCGGCGCGAATACTTCGAGCGCAGCGGGCGTGTAGTCGTACGGTGGCGGCATGAGCGCCGCGGTGTTCATCGCGAGCGGGATGTCGGCGAGGATCGATGCATATTGCGTGAGCGTCGCGGTGAACCGGCTGACGCATGGATCGGGATCGAGCGGATCGGCGGGCAACACGAACGTCGCATCGAATAGCGCGGCATCGCTGCCGACCGCCCATCCTATCGTCGCATTGCTCTCGCGCTGGCACGCGGTCGACGCCTGTGCGAGCGGATCGGGATCGAGCTTCGCGCCGCCGTCGGCCAGCGCATCGAGGAAGAGGTCGCCCTGATAGGTGAGCAGGACCAGGTCGCCCGCCTGCGGACGCTTGCCGAGATCGCCGTCCTTGCCTGCCTGCCACGCGGCGCTCATGGGACCCTTCACGAGCGTGCCCGTGCCGTGCTCGTCACCGGTGACGTCGTACAGCGCGAGATACGTCAACGTCCATTCGTAGCGCAGCATGTCGTTGCCGATGGGCTTCGCAGCGAGACCGCTCGGATACGCGTCGATCGCAACGAATTGCCGGATGATCGGCACGAGACTCGTCAGTGCGACGAATGCCGGCGCGAGGCTGGGCGAGATCGCGAACCCCAGATGCAGCAGCGTGTCCGGCCAGACCGGTGCGTCGATGTCCTCGGGCTTGCGCATCATGCGGCCGATGCGCCGGTACTTGTCGTCGATCAAGAACGCGCGATCGCCGACGATCGCGCCGTCCTGCAGGTCGTCGAGCGGATGCACGTCGGGCGGTGGCACGGCGATCTGCGGCTCGTTGTTGATGGAGATCTCGACGCAACCCTCGATGTCGGTGAACAACAGGTCGATGTGACCGCACAGTCGCGCCTGCACGTACGGATCGCAGTTCTCGACGGCGAGCAGGCTCAGCGTTGCATCGACGCCCACCGAGAACGGACCGAGGTTGAGCGATCCGCCCGCGGCGCCGAAACCCGCGAGCGTCAGCGGATGGGTCGCGAGCAGGATGTCGGCGCTGGCATGAATATCGGCCCACGCGATGGGCGGCGCGCCGATCCGATCGTCGAAGCCGAAACCGAACGCGAT
>DATKLH010000162.1:0-8175 GCA_035542515.1 Casimicrobiaceae bacterium | reverse complement strand
AGGGCCAGGGACCGGGATTGCCGGTCGGCCAGATCGATCGCATCGCACAGATCATCCTCACCGGCGGCGCCGCGCAGGTGCTCGACGAGGCACGCGTGCAGCGGCTGCTCGCTCCGCTGCTGCCGGCGAGCGGTGCGCCGCCCCTGGTGCAGATCGATCGACGCTACGAGCTCTGGGTCGCCGGCATCACCTGGGCCGATCAAGCGCCTTCGTGACATGCAAGGTGCCGCGGTTGGCTCGCCGTTCGATATGCCCGCCGACCAGTGGGAAGCCCTGGCGCGCGTGCACGGGACGCCTTTCTTCCTGCTCGATGCCGACCTGGTGCGCAAACGCGTCGCCGCCGTGCGCGAGGCGTTGAACGGATCGGCGCGCGTCTACTACGCCGTCAAGGCGAACCCGAACCTGGAATTGCTGCGCGCGCTGCGCGACCATGTCGACGGACTGGACATCTCGTCGATGGGCGAGCTCGAGCAGGCGCAACGCGCCGGGTTCGATGCGCGACACCTGAGCTTCGCCGGTCCGGCCAAGACCGACACGGAGCTCGAGGCCGCCATCGGCGCGGGGGTGGGCGCCATCAGCGCCGAATCCATTCGCGAGATCGATGCATGCGCACGCATCGCCGCGCGCCAATCGCGACGCGCCAATCTCGTCCTGCGTATCAATCCGGCGCTGAGCCATCGCGCGTTCGGCGTGAAGATGGGCGGCAAGGCGGTCCAGTTCGGCATCGACGAGAATGCCATCGACTCGGCGGCGCAGCGGGTGCGCGTACAGCGCGACCATCTGGACTTTCGCGGGATTCACGTCTACGTCGGCAGTCAATGTTTCGAAGCGGCCGCGGTGGTCGATGCCACTGCGGACGCCTTGCGGATCGCGCGCGAGGTCGCCGAGCGCGTGGGGAACCCGTGCCGGAAGATCAACTTCGGCGGCGGCTTTGGCGTGTCGGCAGGCGATGACGCGCGCGCTTTCGACCTGGCAGCGCTCGGCCGTTCGCTGGCACCACTCCTGCAACAGCACGCGCGCGAAGCGTCGCATCCATGCGAGATGGTGTTCGAGCTCGGTCGTTTTCTCAGTGCCGAAGCCGGCGTGTACGTCACGCGCGTAATCGACGTGAAAGGGTCGCGCGGCAAGATGTTCGTGCTGTGCGACGGCGGCCTGCATCATCACCTCACGGCGGCCGGCACCTTTGGCGCTGCGCTCAGGACCAACTTTCCCTTGCGCAACCTCAGTCGTCCCGACGCGCCGAGCATTCAGTGTCAGGTCGCGGGCCCATCGTGCAACCCCACCGACCTGCTCGCAATCGATACGACGCTCGCGCAGCCACGGGAGTCCGATCTGATCGGCGTCTTCAAGTCCGGCAGCTACGCGCTCACCGCTTCGCCGCTGCTCTTTCTCGGTCGACGCACGCCGGTGGAGCTGGTGCGGGTCGAAGGCGCCACCGTCGTCGGTCGCCGAAGTCACTCGCCCGCCGATTTCAACTGAAACGCATCGCTCACCTGCGCTGTGAGTCGACCTTGCGCATTGCGGTGTGGCACCGGTGGATTGCAGCCGCGAACAACGGCCGCTAAGCTTCCCGTCCCGCCGCACCCGCCGCGTCCATGCGACTTCACTCGAGCCTCGTATCGCTCGTCGTTGCAGCAGCGATTCCGCTGGTCATCTTCGCCGCCGTCGTGGCCGCGCTGCTTGTCAGGCACGAGCAAGACAACTTTGCGCAAGTCGCGCTCGACCGTAACCGCGCTTTCATCAGCGCGGTCGACGCGCAGCTCACCGGGCACATCCGCACGCTGCAGGCGATCGCCGAGTTGCGCAGCATCGCCGAGGAGGACCTGCCAACGGTGCGCCGGGACCTGGTCGCCGTAGTCGCGACGCAGCCCGACTGGTACACCGCGGTCCTCACCACGCCGGACGGTGTCCAGCTGGTCAACACGCTGGTCCCGTTGGGCGAGCCCCTTCCTGCTCCGGGCGATGCGCAGACCATCCGGCAAGCAGCGGCGTCACGCGCTCCGGTGGTGGGCAACCTGCTCGACAGTCGCGTGCTGCCCGGCGCGAAAGGCATTCCGATCCGCATACCGGTCATGCGCGCGGGCCACACGGTGTATGTGCTCAGTGCGATTCTGAAGCCCGGGCTCTTCGAAGCGCTGATCAGACAACAGCACCTCCCGCGTGGCTGGGTGAGCGGGCTCGTGGACTCCACCGGACGATTCATCGCGCGCGTACCGCCGCGCGAAGTAGGGACGCTGGCGAGCGAGGAGTACCGAGCCCAGGTCGCGAAAGCGCGCGAGGGCTGGTATCGCGGCTCGACGGTCGAAGGAAATGACACCTACACCGCGCACACGAGCCCGGATCTCAGCAACTGGAGCGTGGGCTTCGCCATACCTGCAAGCGTCGTGCTGGCCGGCGCGCAGCGTGCCGCGTGGGCGATGGCGGGTGGTGCGCTCGTCTGCATCGCTGCGGCGATCACCATCGCGGTCTGGATGGGTCGGCGAATCTCGCGTCCGATCGCATTCCTCGCCTCCAGCGTGCCGTCGCTCGGGACGAGCGACGTGCCCCTGTACGTCGCGAGCGAGATCGACGAAGTGCGCGACCTGGTCGGTGCGCTGAATACCGCATCGAATGCGATCCAGGAGCGTAGCGCGCTGGCCGAGCGCGAACGCCAGGCGCTCGAGGCCTCCGACCGCGCCAAGGACGAGTTCATCGCCATGCTGAGCCACGAGCTGCGCAACCCGCTGTCCGCATTGACGGCGGCCGCGCAGATCCTCAAGGCGACGCGTCCGCAGACCGACATGGCGATCGCCGCTCAGGGCGTCATCGAAAGGCAGACGCGTCAGATGACGCGACTGGTCGAAGACCTGCTCGACATCAGTCGCATCACGATGGGCAAGACGCACCTGAGCCCCGAGGTGTTCGACTTGAAGGAGCTCGCCGGGAGGCTGGTCGACACCTGGCGCGCGTCGGGGCGACTTGCTCAGCACGAGGTCAGTGCGCGCACCCAGCCGGTGTGGGTGAATGCCGACCGCGCTCGCATGGAGCAGATCATCTCCAATCTGCTCGACAACGCGATCAAGTTCACGCCGGCGGGCAAGGCCATCGAGCTGGACGTCTACGAGGAAGGCGGTGCGGCGAAGATCGTGGTCACCGATTCGGGTGCAGGCATCGATCCCGCCCAGATCGATCACATCTTCGACCTGTTCGTGCAAGGACCGCAGGACCTGAGCCGCCAGGCCGGTGGGTTGGGCGTGGGGCTCGCGCTGGTCAAGCACGTCGTCGAGATGCACGGCGGCACGGTGAGCGCTCACAGCGATGGACGCGGAAAGGGCAGTCGGTTCACGGTCACCCTTCCCGCCGCCCATGCGCCGCAAGCGCTCCCGCAACCCGAGCCTGCGGCACCGGCTGCGGTCGGGCCCCTTCGTGTCCTGCTGATCGAAGACAACACCGATGCGCGCGATTCGCTCGCCGGCATCCTGCGACTGCTGGGACACGACGTCGCGGAGGCTGCTGACGGAGCGGCCGGCCTGGAAATCGCGGAGCAATTCCGACCCGACGTCGCCCTGATCGATGTGGGTCTGCCTGGAATGAACGGATATGAAGTGGCCCGGCGGCTGCGCGAGCGCGACGCGACGCGCAAGATCCGCATGGTCGCCCTCACCGGCTATGGTCAGCCCAAGGACAAGCGCCAGGCCTCCGCAGCAGGATTCGATTTCCACGTCACCAAGCCGATCCCCTCCGACGGCCTGCAGGACCTCCTTCGTCGCGTCGCAAGCGGATCCTGAGTGACTTCGCTTGCTTACGAGCGATAGGTTCGCCTCACCACCGGGCCCAGTGCTCGCCAAAGCATCGAACCGCGCAGGCGCTCGGCGTGTCGCGAGCGGGAGAGCTGGAACACCAAACGCTGCGACAAGGACATGTCGCTTTGCCACGAGACGAATAGCGCGCGGCCGAGGAAGGACGACATCTTGCACTCCGGTCCGTGCGCGTTGGGGTCGGCCTTCAGATGGGCCAGGTAGCGATCGGCCCAAGCATTGCTGAGCGTGAAGAACACCTTGTTGCCGATCGCTGCGAACGGCCGCAACGCATCGTGCCGGGACGAAAGGAAGTTGAGCAGTCCCTCGACCACGCCGGGCCATTGCTCGTTGAAGACGTCGTCGAGCAGGATCACGCCGCCAGCGGCGAGCGTATCGAGCGCCAAGGCGAGATCGTTCTCGGTGTGTCGGGCGGTGTGCCCGCCATCGACCGAAAAAAGCCGGAACGGGCTTGCGCATGTCGCCTTGATTGCGGCGACCGTGAGCTCGAGCGAGTTGGCCGTGATCGCGCCGATCCGTGTGATGTCGCAGCCATGGGCGAAGCAATTGGCCATGAACGTGGCGGGCGTTCCGTGACCCGACGCATCGACGTTCTCGTTCTGGCGCTCGAAAAGATCGTAGGCGATCGATCGCTCGTCGGCGCGCGACAGCAGGTTCAGCAGGATGAACGAGCGCCCGTCATGCACGCCGATTTCGCACATGCCGCCGTGCACACCCATCGCCTTTTGCATGCCGTCGATGGAAACGATCGCTTTGGCAGCGAGCGGCGACAACCAGCCCTGTACATCGCGGTAACCGCCGCGAAGGTAACGCTGCAGCGCATCGTGACCGAGTCGTCGAGTCGCTTGCCGCGCAGTAAGTGCAGGTGCCAATGCGCTCATCGCCGCTCCAACACGAAACGGCGAGCGCAAGGGTTGAGCTCGGAGCGGAACCGCTGCGCAACCAAGTGACCGTGATGCCGATGGAGCTCGACGGATAACGACAGAATGCGCGGTATTCGGTTGTGAGCGCGCGCAGTGCGCAGCATCGAGCATGGCTTCGATCCGCCGTCCGGCATGCAGGGTCGATCCGTTGTCATCTACAACGAACAACGCAGTCGCCGAACGTTGATCGCCGCCGCGCGAATCGCCGCGCGACTTGTGACGGTTACTGGTCGATCCGAGTCGCGTTATGCACGACGCAGGCAGCGACTTTCGTTTACGAACCACGACACGTCCGGCATCGTGGCTCGATTCGAATCGAGCGCGCATAGCGCCGATCGCAGTGCAACACGGGCATGCGATACTCGGTCGTCGACCCACTTCCCGTTGCTCGTGTACGCGCTCCAGAAAACGCGCCCCTCCTTCGGTGTCGAATTGCGCGACGTCCCGCAGCCGCGCGCACCCGGCTCGGGTGAAGCGCTCGTTGCCGTGGGTGCCGCGGGCTTGTGCGGAACCGACCTGCACATCTACGAATGGACACCCGGCTACGAGGGAATGACGCGCGCGATGCCCGTTACGCTCGGCCACGAGTTCGCGGGTTCGATCGCCGAAGTGGGCGCCGGCGTGGACGGACTCGTGCCGGGCGCGCTGGTGGCTGTGCGACCCTCGGTGACCTGCGGACGATGCGAAGCGTGTGTTGCGGGACGCGACGACGATTGCACGCATCGCACGGGCCTCGGCGTCACGCGCGACGGAGGATTGGCGAGCCACGTCGTCGTTCCGGCGACCAACTGCGTGCTCGTTCCCGGCGACCTCGATGCCGAGATCGCGGCCTTGACCGAGCCGATGACGGTGTGCGCGGAAGCGGTGGCGACAGGCGAAGTGCACGCCGGCGCTCGCGTGCTCGTCATCGGGCCAGGCAACATCGGACAAGGCATCGCATTGTTCGCGCGCGAAGCCGGTGCAGCGCAAGTGGTGATCGCCGGCCGCGATGATGGATTGCGGTTGCAGGTGCTGCGGCACATGGGCTTCGCCGACACCGTGGACACCCGCGACGCACCGCTTTCGCAGGCACTCGCGCCGTATCTCGCGCAGGGTCTCTTCGATGTGGTGTTCGAAGCGACAGGCGTTCCGCAAGTGGTCGCGGCGGCGCTGAGCGTGTTGCGCAAGCGCGGCGTGGTAGTCATCGCCGGCATCCATCCCGCGCCGGTGACTTTCGATGCGACGCGCCTGGTGCGCGCGCACCAACAGATCCGCGGCTCGTACCGCGCGCCGCCGGCCACCTGGCCGCGCGTGATCGATTTCCTGGGTCGCCACCGCGATGTCGTGCGTCGGATGATCACGCACAAGCTACCGCTCGACCGGGCGCCCGAGGCGTTCGAGCTGGCGCGCCAGCGGCAGGCCAGCAAGGTGCTCGTGGTGCCGTGAGACGCGAGCGCATGCCATGACGTTGCGCGGCTCCGCATTCCTCGCGCTATGGAACGACGTCGACCCGACGCGCGACGACGAGTACAACGCCTGGCATACGCTCGAGCACGTTCCCGAGCGCGTCGGCATCGCGGGCATCCTCGCAGCGCGACGCTACGTGGCACGCTGGCGCACCGAGAGTCGCTACTTCACGCTCTACGAGCTCGCGTCGATCGGAGTGCTGGCGAGCGGCGATTATGTCGACGTCGTTGCGCATCCCACGCAATGGACGCGTACCATGCGCTCGTCGATGCGCAACTTCGAGCGCTATCCCTGCACCACGATGCTCTCCGCCGGCATCGGCATCGCGGCGGCGATCTCGACATTCCGGTTCGCGGTCCCGCTCAGCGGTGTTCAACCCGACGACGACAGCATGCGCAGTGGCCTGCAATCGCTGCTCGACGTGCCGGGGGTCGCGTCGATCCATGCCGGCGCCGCCGAGCCCGACCCAAACTTCGCGATCGCCAATCAGGCGCCTTCGCTCGACGATCACATCGAGTTCGTCGTATTGGTCGAAGCCACCGATGCCGGGGTGCTCGACGCGCTGGAGCTGCGATTGCGCTCTGCGACGGGCGCGCTGTTGCACGGGATCGCGACGGCACCCTTTCTGGTGTACGACCTGGCGTTCGCCATCGACAAGACGATGCTCGCGGATCCCACGCGCGCAAGACAGCCGGCCCGCGACGATCTCCGCGCGCGTTGGGACGCCGGCCGTCGCCCCTGACGCCTGCGATCCGCCCGAAAGCCGTGCGGTTTTTGCGTGACCATCGCCCGCGTCACAAGGCGAGGCGAGCGATAGTGAAACCCATGTTCTCGATCCGCACCGCGCGGCTCGCTTTGCAGGAGAGCCAGCGGATGCTCGAGCGCGTCGCGATGCAAGTCGCGAGCGTGGCCTCGTTGGTGCGACAGTCCGAGGAAGTGGTGCGGGGCGAGCCGCGAAACGCTGCGCATCAGCGGCGGTCTGCGCGCATCGGGCCATCGCGATCAGATGCCGCCGCGCTCGAAATAGTCGATCATCGAACGATGGTGAGCGCGCGAACCGTGAAATGCGCTGCGCCGCCAGCGCCGGGGCCAAAAGGGACTATCTAAGCGTTCGCGTGAGTGACAACATGCTGCGCGACGGCGCACCGGCACCGATTCAAACGAGCGGCGCCACCTTGAGCACCTCTTCGGCGCTAGTGAGTCCGGCGGCCACCTTCAGCGCACCGGAGACGCGCAGCGGCTTCATGCCGTCCTTGTAAGCCTGGGCGCGGATGAGACGATCGTCGCAATCGGTGGTGATGAGGCGACGAATCGCGGGCGTCATGAGCATGATCTCGAACAGTCCGATGCGGCCGTAGTAGCCGGTCATGCGGCATTCGAGGCAACCCACCGGTACCATCACCTGCGCAGGCTTGTCCGACTTCCACGGCGCGATCATCGCGTTCCAGGTGTCATCGTCGGGCGGGTCGCCGGGCTTCTTGCAATGCGGGCACAGCGAGCGCACCAGGCGCTGCGCCATCACGCCGAGCAGCGTCGAGCTCAACAGATAGGCCGGGACGCCCAGATCGATCGCGCGCGTGACCGCGGTCGGCGCATCGTTGGTGTGCAGCGTCGAGATGACCAGATGCCCCGTGAGCGCGGCCTGCACCGCCATGTCGGCGGTGTCGCGATCGCGGATCTCGCCGACCATGATGATGTCGGGATCCTGGCGCAGCAGCGTGCGCACGCCGGTCGCGAAGTCGACGCCGATCACCGGTTGCACCTGCATCTGGTTGAACGCGGGCTCGATCATCTCGATCGGATCCTCGATCGTGCACACGTTGACTTCCGGCGTGGCAAGGCCTTTGAGCGTCGAGTACAGCGTCGTCGTCTTGCCCGATCCCGTCGGCCCCGTCACCAGGATGATGCCGTTGGGCTCGTGGGTCATCGTCTCCCAGCGCGCCTTGTCTTCCGCGCTGAACCCGAGGTCGATGAATTCGCGCACCAGCACTTCGGGACTGAAGATGCGC
>DATKLH010000161.1:0-12065 GCA_035542515.1 Casimicrobiaceae bacterium | reverse complement strand
TTGCCGCGGTCGGCGTTCGCGCCGCGGTGATCAATGTCTCGACGCTCAAGCCGCTCGACGTCGAAACGATCGTTGCGCATGCCAGGCGCACGGGCGTCGTGGTAACCGCGGAGAATCACTCGATCGTCGGTGGGCTCGGATCCGCGACTGCCGAGGCGCTGCTCGAAGCCGGCGTGCCGGCGCGCTTCGAGCGAGTCGGTGTGCAAGACACCTTTGCCGAAGGCGGATCGACGCGCTATCTGTTCGAAAAATACCGATTGAGCGCACACGCGATCCACTCCGCTGTGATGCGACTGCGCGGAACACGGCCATGAACCCAGCGATCGCTCCTTCGATCGCCTTCATCGGCCTCGGCGTCATGGGCGGACCGATGGCCCGCAATCTCGCCGCCGCCGGCTTCCGCCTCGCGGTGTTCGACCAGCTTCCTGCCGCCGTCCAGCGGCTCTCCGACACCTCGTGCCATCCGGCCGGCGGTCCCGCCGATGCAGCACGCGATGCCGATGTGACCATCACGATGCTGCCGACCACGCACGAGGTGCGCGAGGTGCTGCTGGGCAGCGGCGGCGCCGCGCGCGCGATGCGCGCGAATGGTCTGGTCATCGACATGAGCACGGGGAGCGCAGTGGAAAGCGATGCGCTCGCCCGCGATTTGCGTGCGATCGGTCTTCGCCATCTGGACGCGCCGGTCGGTCGATCACCTCGCGAAGCGGTTTCCGGGAAGCTCCTCGTGATGGCCGGCGGAGATGCCACCGACGTCGAAGAGGCACGGCCGTTGTTCGAAGCGATGGCCGATACGATCGTGCACGTGGGCCCCTCCGGTTCCGGCATCCGTCTCAAGCTCGTCAACAACTACATGTCGATGGTGACCATGGTGCTGACCGGCGAGGCATTGATGTTCGCCGCCAAGCTCGGACTCGATCGACGCACCGTCGTCGACGTGCTGAGCACCACCGCGGCAGGACGGGGACAGTTGCTCACCAACTTCCCGCGCAAGGTGCTCGCCGGCGACATCACACCGGATTTTCCGCTGCGCATGGGTTACAAGGACCTGAACCTCGCGCTCGATCTGGCAGCCTCGGTTGGCGCGCCGCTCGGTCTGGGCGCGTATGCGCGCGAAATGTATGCGCTCGCGAAATCGTGGGGACGATCGGAGCAGGATTGCACCGCGATGCTCCTGCTTCTCGAAGATATCGCGCATCTGCCGCACGACGAGGCGGCGGACAGCTGATGGCACGCTCGACCGTCATCGCCGGCAGCAGCACGGCGGCACTGGACGACGTCGCCCCGCGCGTGGGTCGACCGCAGCGTGCACGTCGCACGACGAGCCCATCGCGGCGTTGGTACATTGGCAGCATTGCCCTGGCTGCGACGATTGCGCTGTGGTTCGTCGCGACGGCAGCCGGCTGGGTCACCGGCGGTCGCTTTCCGACGCCGAGCGACGTCTGGCGCGCGGCCATGCAGATCTCGACCGACGGCGGTTACGGCGGCGGCACGCTCCTGCAGCACATCTGGCAAAGCTGCCGACTGGTTCTGCTCGGCTTCGCTGTCGCCGTAGCCACCGGCGTGCCGCTCGGGCTGCTGATGGGATCGAGCCGTCGCGCCGATGCACTGGTGAGCCCCGTGTTCATGCTGCTGCGTCCCATTCCACCGCTCGCCTGGATTCCGCTCGCGATCCTCTGGCTGGGCTTGGGCGATGCGGCGAAGATCTTCGTCATCTGGGTTGCGGCGTTCGTGCCTTCGGTCATCAACACCTTCACGGGCGTGCGCAGCGTCGACGTCACGCTGCAGGAAGCCGCACGCGTGCATGGCGCGAGCCGCGCGGTCCTGTTGCGCGACGTGATGATCCCGGGCGCGCTGCCGATGATCTTCACCGGACTGCGACTGTCGTTGCAGGCATCGTGGACCACGCTGGTGGCGGCGGAACTGGTTGGCGCGTTCACCGGTCTGGGCAAGGTGCTTTCGGTGGCAACGCTCGACATCTACCCAGGCATGATCCTGTTCGCGATGGTGTGGGTCGGCGTGCTCGGCGCGCTCATGACCAAGTCGCTGGCATGGCTGGAAACGAGGCTGCTGCCATGGCTGCGGTGATCGCATCGCGTCGCGCGCGTCATGGTCCGTCGCGGCGCGAGTTCGTCGTGCTGTTCGTCACCGGGCTGCTCGCCTTCTTCGCGGCGTGGCAGGCCCTCAGCATGATCGGCATCGTGCCGCGCTCGTTCCTTCCAGGGCCGATCGACGTGCTGCAGACCATCGTGCGGCTGTCGTACGAAAAATATTCGGGCGACACGCTGTGGCGTCATCTGCTGGCGAGCATCGGGCGTTTCGGCATGGGCTTTCTGCTCGCTGCCGCGGTGGGCATTCCGCTGGGGCTGCTGATGGGCTGGTATCGCTGGCTCGATGACGTCGTGTCGCCGTTCTTCGAAAGCCTTCGCTTCGTCGCGCCGATCGCGTGGGTGCCGTTCGCGGGCCTGTGGTTCGGGACCGGCATCGGCGGTCCGATCCTCGTGATCTTCTCCGGCGCGTTCCCGCCGTGCCTGATCAACGCCTATCGCGGCGCCAAGTATGTCGATCGTCGGCTCGTTGAAGCAGCGCAGACGCTGGGCGCTTCCGGACCGCGCATGGTGACCGACGTGCTGCTGCCCGCATCGCTTCCGTCGATCGTCGCCGGATTGCGCGTGGGCGCGGGCCTCGGCTGGCAGTCGCTGGTCGGCGCCGAGCTGATCGTGGTCGCGAGCGGCGTGGGTTATCTGATGGTGCAGGCGCAGCTGAACCTCAACACGCCGACCGTGATGGCGGGCATGATCGCGATCGGCTTAGTCGGCGTCGCGATCGACCTCGCGCTGCGCGCGCTCGAAAACCGCATCAATCAAAACTGGGGACGTGAGTCATGAGCCGTATCGTCTACGACCGGGTCAATCGCACCTTTCAGCGTGGCGGCGAGTCGTTCGAGGCGCTGAACGACGTGAGCTTCGAGGTCGCGGAGAAAGAGTTCGTCGCGATCGTCGGACCGTCGGGATGCGGGAAGACGACGCTGCTGCGCATGGCCGCGGGACTCGAATTCCCCACGTCGGGCTCGGTGCGGGTGGCCAATCGCGACGTCACCGAACCCGGTCCCGACCGCGCGGTGGTGTTCCAGCAGTTCGCGCTGTTCCCGTGGAAGTCGGTGGACGAGAACATCGGCTTCGGACTGAAGTGCCGCGGCGTGAAGGAGTCGGAGCGCGCGCGCATCGTCGCTCGCTTCGTGCAGCTGATGGGACTCACCGGCTATGAAAAAGCCTATCCGCACCAGCTTTCCGGCGGCATGCAGCAACGGGTGGCGATCGCGCGCAGCTACGCCCTCGACCCCGGGGTGCTGCTGATGGACGAACCCTTCGGCGCGCTCGACGCGCAGACGCGCGTCGTCATGCAGGAAGAGCTCATCAGGTTGTCACGCCTCAATCCGCGCACGGTGCTGTTCATCACGCACTCGGTGGAGGAAGCGGTGTACCTCGCCGATCGCGTGGTGGTGATGACGCCGCGGCCGGGGCGCATCGAGGAGATCATCGACGTCGGCTCGATCCGCCGCGCGGAGGGCTGGGAGAAGCTCGAGCGGATCGAGGAAGTGATGGACCAGGAATCGTTCGTGCACCTGCGCACCAAGATCTGGAAGCTGCTGCGCGCCTACCAGGAAGGCGTCAAGGAGGCGATGGCGCATTGACTTCGCGTTGAAGCGCGCAGTGATGCAATGCAAGGCGGTATGAGGTGTTGGGTCGTGGGTTTGGGCGTGCCTGCGATGCACGACGACGCGATGTGAAGCGTCGCTTCGCGCCGGCGCTTCGTCGAAGGCGCTCTCACACCTCATTCCTCGCACCCCATGCCGCCTTTCATCTTCTCCATCACGGATGCAACACCAGCTTCTGCACCCTCCAGTTGAGCAGCTCGCCCACGTAAAGCACGTTCTCGGACGGACATGCGATCTCGTGGATCCAGCCGAACTGCTTCAACTGCTTGCCCGATTCGCCGAGCACGCCGAGGACCTTGCCGTCGAGGCTTAGCTTGTAGATGCGTCCCGGATAGGCGTCCGACGTGTAGAGCACCTGCTTCGGGCCGGGCGTGATGCACACCGTCCATGGTGCGCCCGGCGCCATCGTCAACGGCGACCCCGCGGCCTCGAGCTTCGCGACATCGGGGATCGCGCCGATCGCCGGCTGCGCGCCGGCCTCGACGGGAACGTCGATGCGGATCTCGCGCAGCACATTGCCTTCGCCGTCGAGGACCTGGATGCGGCGGTTGCCGCGATCGGCAACATAGATGTTGCCCTGCGCGTCGGCCGCAATGTTGTGCGGTGTGTTGAACTGCCCCGGCTTGTTGCCGGGCTCGCCAAACGACTTCAGCCATCGACCGTTCTTGTCGGTCTTCGCGATGCGCGAATTGATGTAGCCGTCGCTGATGTAGGTGTTGCCCGCCGGGTCCCACGTCACGTCGGTCACCTGACGGAAGCGCCCGATCTCCGGCGGCAGAGGCGGTTTCGGATGCTTGAGCGGTCCGGTGTCCTCGTCGGAGGCCTCCTGCTTGCGGCCGAACACCATCACCACGCGTCCCTGCGGATTGAACTTGATGACCATGTCCGAGCCCTTGTCGGTGACCCAGACGTTGTCCGCACGATCCACGCGCACCGAATGACCGAACGACCAGGCATAGAGGTTGTGGCCGATCTCGCGCAGGTACTTGCCGTTGCGATCGAACTCGAGGAGCTGCGCGGCAGCGGCGGCATACGCAGGTCCGGTGGTGTTGCCGCGCGACAGCACGAAGATATGCCCCTTCGAGTTGACCGCGACACCGGTCACCTCGCCCAGGTAGAGATCGGCGGGAAGCTTGAGCGGGTCCGCAACCGAATCGAAGCGGATGACCGGTACCGGTTCCTGCGCACTGGCCAACATACTCAGGAGTGCAAACGACACGACGAGCCAACGGCTGTGCATGGGTCCTCCTCGGCGGAAAGGTCGGCGATCAACGATGCGCGCGCGAGCACGCGAGCTCGGCGAAATCCGCCTCGCTGCTCACGAGACGACGCGAAGCAATGTAGCGCGCCTGCGCCGCGACGCGCAACGCACCGATTGCGACGAGTCCGGCGATGCCGGACGGTGCGCGGCAGGGCGCGCGCGACGCCCCGCCGCGCGGGCTGCGACTCGAAACCGCGAGTCAGCGGCCCGGCAGCGGGATCACCGGATGGGTGATGGGTATCACCGCATGGGAAGGCGGTCGCGTCGCAGGCATGACGCGATGATGCACATGACGACCGCGATTGCGATCGACGATCACCGTGGAAGGGTAGTAGAAGCCGGGCCACCAGCCGAACGTGCAATCGGGCCAGCCGCTGTAGCACCCCGTGTAGGAAGGCGCGAGATCGACGGGCTGGAGCGGTGGCTGGACGATGTTGTAGGAGTACTGGACCGCGACCGGCGCCGTCGGCATCGCATACGCCATCGGCGGCGGCAAGCGCGTCGAGTTGTCGACCTCGCTCTCGAGCTGTGTCACCCGCTGGGAAAGCGCCTGCACTTCCGCCTGGTGCGCGGCGTCGCGGGCCGCATCGGCACGAGCGGACGCTGCGGGGTCTTCGTGCGTGACGTTGGTCACCTGCGCGCCCGACGGCGGGGTCAGATTGCTCACGTTGAGCCTGCCCGACGCATCGAGCCAGGTATAGACGTCGGCTTGGGCGCTCGACGTTCCCAGGATACCGGCGAAAGCCAGCGACATCGCCGGCACCAGAAGACGCTTGGACGTGCACATGATCCAGCTCCAGCTGCACCTCATCGCATTGTAGGCCGCGTCCGCTCGCTTGAGTAGTCGCCCGCGACAACGCGGCGCACATGGTTCGCGTACCGCTGCGCGACCGCACCCGCATCGCAAACGAGCGACGCCACGCGGATCAACGCGACAACGTCGGCAGCCATGCATCGATCGTGGCGCCGACCTCGCTGAGCACGTCGGCGTCGGTGCGTCCCGACGTTCGCAACACGTGGAACGAATGGTCGGCGTCGCGCAGCCAATGCATCGTCCAGTTGGACCCCACGCGCGCGAGCACGTGCTCCATCAGGTCATGCCGACACAGCGGGTCGCGTGTCCCGTTGAAACACAAGGTGGGCACGACGACGCGCGGAAGATGCTGATCGCGCAGCTTTTCCGGCTCGTCCGCCGGATGGAGCGGGTAGGCGAACAGCAACAGTCCGTTACAATCGAAATCCTGTGCGGCCAGCATCGATGCGGCGCGCCCGCCCATGGACCGACCGCCAATGAGCGTTCGAGCGGGCTTCAACTCGCGCCTGGCACGATCCACGACGGCGGAGATGCATGCCTCGAGCTGCGGCATGCGATCGGGGCGCCGCGATCCCTTTTCTCGATAGACGAAGTTGAAACGCACGGTGTCGATGCCGCGGTCGTGCAGCAATGCGTCGAGCGCGAGCATGCCCTTGTCGTCCCTGTTCCCTCCGGCTCCGTGCGCGAAGACGAATAGCGTGCCCGTTGCACGACGCGCTGGCTCGAAGACGGCGCGCGTATGATCATCGCCAATCGCGACGTCCCATTGCTGTGCCTGACGCATGGATCCATGCTATAGCAAACAGCCGCGGGAAGACGAGGATTCCAATCCATGTCTCGAACGTTCCGAGGCCGCATCGTGTCTCAAGGAACGGGTGGCACAGACGCCAGGCATGCATGCAAACTGACGAAACGGCTTGTTTGTTTTGCGATGCGCGACGTGCTCGCATGATCGGCGCATGACCGGCACATCGAACTCGACGACCATGCGCGCGATGATCCTGCGACAGCCTCGAACGCCGCTTGCGGCGGTGCAGATGGACGTGCGCGATCCGGAACCGGGCCAGCTGCTGGTGCAGGTCCATGCCTGCGGGGTGTGTCGCACCGACCTGCACGTCGTCGATGGCGAACTGCCCGATCCCAGGCTTCCCATCGTTCCCGGTCACGAGATCGTCGGCACCGTCGCGGCCATCGGCAACGGGGTGGTCGGATTCGACGTCGGCGACCGCGTCGGGATCCCGTGGCTCGGCCATACCTGCGGCAAATGTCGCTACTGCCTCGCGGGAGCCGAGAATCTTTGCGACTTCGCTCGCTTCACCGGTTACACCATCGACGGCGGCTATGCGGAGTTCACGCTCGCCGACAGCCGCTATTGTTTCCATCTGCCGGCGGGACACTCCGATGCGGAGCTGGCTCCGTGGTTGTGCGCGGGGTTGATCGGCTATCGCGCCTTGCGCATGACCGGCGATGCTCGGCGCGTCGGCATCTACGGATTCGGTGCGGCCGCGCATATCGCCGCGCAGTTGCTCACTTTCCAGCAGCGCGAGATGTTCGCATTCACGCGGCCCGGCGATCTGCAGGCGCAGGCGTTCGCGCGCGACCTCGGAGCGGTCTGGGCCGGAGGCAGCGACGAGCGCACGCCGGCCGAGCTCGATGCGGCGATCCTCTTCGCGCCGGTCGGTGCGCTGGTGCCGAAGGCGTTGCGCGACCTGGCGAAGGGCGGCGTGGTCGTGTGCGGCGGAATCCACATGAGCGACATCCCGTCGTTTCCCTACGACATTCTATGGGGCGAGCGACGCGTGTGCTCGGTGGCCAACCTCACCCGCCGCGACGGCGAGGAATTCATCGCGCTCGCGCAACGTGCGGGCATTCATACCCAGGTCACGCCTTACGCGCTCGAGGATGCGAATGCAGCGCTTGCGGATCTGCGCTCCGGTGCGCTTACCGGCGCAGCGGTATTGACGATGGACTAGGAGGTGGCGTGCCGGGCGTTCGGCGACTCAATGCCGTGCGAGCGTCACGTTCACGTTCTTGATCTGCGTGCACGCGAGCAGCTCCTCGATCGATTCCTCGCGTCCCTGTCCCGATTGCTTGTAGCCGCCGAACGGCACGCCGACGTAGTGCGTGCTTGCGCCGTTGATCCAGACATAGCCGGCCTGCAGGCGCGACGCGAGCCGATGCGCGCGATCGAGATCGTGCGTCCATACCGACGCGGTAAGGCCATACTCGAGCGCGTTCGCGCGCCGCACCACGTCGTCTTCGTCGCGCCAGCGCAGGATGCTCACCACCGGTCCGAAGATTTCCTCGCGCGCGATACGCATGTCGTCGGTCACGTCGGCGAACACGGTGGGCTCCACGTAGAAGCCGCGCGCCAGGCGCGGGTCCGCGCAGCGCTGTCCGCCGTGCACCAGGCGAGCGCCATCTTCGACCCCCTTGCGGATGTAGTCGAGCGTCTTGTCGAACTGCGCCTGGCTCGACAGGCAGCCGACCTCGCCGTCACGATCGGACGGCAATCCGAGCTTCAACGCCGCCACGCGCTTGACGATCTCCGCGAGCGTCTGCTCGTAGCGGTCCTCATGCAGGAAGACGCGGCTCGTCGAGTTGCACGACTGGCCCGTCACGTAGCGGAAGTTCATGCCGCGCACCACGCCGTCGGCGACCTCGTCGATGCCGGCGTCCGGACAAGCGATCAGCGCGTTCTTGCCGCCGAGCTCCAGCGTCAGCGCCTTGAGTGTCTTGCCTGCGGCCTGCATGATCGCGCGGCCCGCCGCAATGCTTCCGATGAATCCGATCTTCGCAACGTCGCGATGGTCGACAAGCGCCGCACCCGCATCGCGTCCACCGGTGACCACGTTGAATACGCCGGGGGGAAACACGTCGTGCCACAGCTCCGCTATCCGCAATGCCGACAACGGCGTCTGATCGGCGGGCTTCACGATCAGCGTATTGCCGGCCGCGAGCGGCGCGCCGGCCTTGCCGGCCACGAACAGCAGCGGATGATTGAATGCACCGATGCGCGCGATGACGCCCAACGGCTCACGCACCGTGTAGTTGAGGATGTGCGGCGCAATCGGGATGGTCGCGCCTTTCATCTCGGTGACCAGTCCGGCGAAATAGTCCATGTACGCGGCGCTGATCTCGACGTCGTAGAGCATCGCCTGGAACGGATTGCCGCCATCCATGGCATCGAGCCACGCGAGCTCTTCGGCGTGCTGGCGCAGGATCGACGACGCGCGGCGGATGCACGCCGCCCGCTCCTGCGCAGGCGTATCGCGCCAGACGACGAACGCCTTCGCGGCCGCTTCCACCGCGCGCGCGACATCGTCGGCATCGCCGATGCTAGCCGGGCCGAGCGATTCGCCGGTCGCCGGGCTGCTGACCTCCATGCGCACGCCGTTCACCGGCGCGTGCCACGCGCCGCCGTAGTAATGATCGCGCCGCGTCGGCAGCGCGAAGGCAAGTCGGTTCGAAGCGTCGGGTGGCATGCTATGCGGATCGATGAGGTGCCTCGCGCAGAGCGGCGCTCACGCCTGCACTCTCGCGACAGCGATGTACTGCTTGGGCGTCACTCCGGTCCTGCGCTTGAAGTGTCGCGTGAAATGGCTCTGGTCGGCGAAGCCGGTGCAACACGCGGCGTCGGCGATCGATGCGCCGTCGCGCATCAGGCGTTTCGCGTGCTCGATGCGCAGGTCGAGTATGACACGATAGGGCGAGGCTTGCGCCTCGCGCTGGAAGGCGCGCGTGAGCTGGAACACTGACACATGGGCGACCGCCGCGACCTCGCCCAGCGTCACGCGCCGCGAAAGATTGCGACGGATGTAGCCGACGATCTCGCTGAACGGCACCGGCGTGCGCGGCTCGCACGACCGATCGCCGCCACGGCGGGAACGCCCAGGCGTCACAACCAATCCGCTGTCGCTGGAGGCGCTGTCGAGCATCGGCCGAGGCATCATCCGGTTGCGTGGTGAGCGCCGATCCTAGCGCCACCGATTTGATTTGCAACGACATATTGCTCATACTCGACATGAGCAAAACTCATACCCCATCGCGCCATGGCACGCCGTCTGCCCCCGCTCAACTCGCTGCGCGCTTTCGAAGCGGCTTCACGTCACTCGAGCTTCACGCGCGCAGCTCAGGAGCTCTTCGTTACCCAGGGCGCGATCAGTCGGCACGTCGCATCGCTCGAGGCGTGGCTCAAGGTGCAGTTGTTCGCGCGCACGCCGCGCGGCATCGAGCTCACGCCGAAGGGTGCCGTGTTCTTTCGCGTGGTGCGCGGCGCGCTCGATCAGCTCGAGTACGGCACCCGGCAGCTGCAACAGAAACCCGACGACAAGACGCTGCGGTTGAAGGTGCCGCCGACCTTCGCGATTCGCTGGCTCGTGCCGCGGCTCGCGCAGTTCCACGCCTTCAAGCCGGACATCGACGTCCAGATCACCACGTCGCACCAGCCGGTGAACTTCAATCGCGAAGACGTCGACGCGTGCATCCACTCGGACAGCCAGCCGCTCGCGGAGGCCCGATGCCTGCGGTTGTTCGGCGAATTGCTGCTGCCGGTCTGCAGCCCGTCCCTGCTCAGCGACGGCGCGACGTTGCAATCGCCACGTGTGCTTGCCAAGCACGTGCTCGTCTGCTCCCTGCATCGGCCGCGCGACTGGCCGACGTGGCTCGGCGCGGCCGGCATTCACGACATCGACGGCAACAACGGCATCAAGGTGGAGAACTCCGCCCTCGCCTACCAGGCGGCGATCGATGGACTCGGAGTCGTGATCGCGCAGCGCAGCTTCATCGAGGACGACTTGCGCTCGGGACGGCTCGTTGCACCGTTCGCGCTGCAGGTTCCGACCGACGGCGCGTACTACCTTGGATATCCGGCCGACCGACCCAAGAGCGAAGGGGTCGCCGCCTTCGAGACCTGGATCGTGGCCGAAGCGGTCAAGACCGAGGAGCGCCTCGCCGAGCTCGCGCGCCGTCGCCTCGCGTGACTCGACGCCGCGCAAGATCGTTCTAGACCCTCGCGCGCCGGACCCTTAGTGTCGCGGTTCGTCGTCGTGCGCGAGCTTTGCTATCGCAGCGCGTCGACTTCAAGACCCCCTGCTCATGCCGCGCACGCTGTTCGACCGCCTGTGGGACGACCATGTCATCGCCGAGCTCGATGGCGATACCGCGTTGCTCCAGGTCGATCGCCACATCCTGCACGAGGTCAGCAGCGCGGAGGCGTTCCGGCAGCTCGACCGCGCAGGACGCAAGGTCGTGCGCCCGCAACAGACCTTCGCGACGCAGGACCACATCCTGTCCACACAGCCCGGCCGCGACGACACGACCTATGCGCAGGGAACCGAGTTCGTGCGCTTCCTGCGAAGCAACTGCGCGCGGCACGCGATTCGATTGTTCGACGTAGGCGATCCGCGACAGGGCATCGTGCACGTGGTCGCAGCCGAGCTCGGCCTCGCGCTTCCCGGCAGTACGTTCGTGTGCGGCGACAGCCACACGGCGACGCTCGGTGCATTCGGCGCGCTCGCGTGGGGCGTCGGAACCTCCGAAGTCGCCCATGTCCTCGCGACGCAGACGCTCGCGCAACGCAAGCCGACGCCGATCCAGGTCCGCATCGACGGCGTGCTGCGCGAACCGGTCACGCCCAAGGACCTCATCCTCGCGATCCTGGGCCGGTTCGGCGTCATGACGGGTGTCGGCCACGCGATCGAGTATCGGGGCTCCGCGATCACCGCGCTCTCCATGGAGGGACGCATGACCGTGTGCAACATGTCGATCGAGCTCGGCGCGCGCTTCGGCTTCATCGCGCCCGACGACACGACCTTCGAATATCTCGCCGGCCGGCCGTATGCGCCCGCCGGTGCGCAGTGGGACGAGGCGCTCGCGCAATGGCGCACGCTGCGCAGCGATGACGATGCGACGTTCGCAGCCACGCTCGAGCTCGACGCCAGCGCACTGCGTCCGCAGATCACGTGGGGCACCAATCCCGGCGACGTGATCGACATCGACCAGCCGGTGCCGGACATCGACCATGTGCCGGCGCACCGTCGCAGCGGCCATGCGTCGGCGCTTGCATACATGGGCATTGCAGCCGGTGACCCTGTGCAAGGGCTCCCGGTCGACGTCGTGTTCATCGGCTCGTGCACCAACAGCCGCTTGTCGGACCTGCGCGCCGCCGCGCAAGTGGTGCGCGGCCGCCGCGTCGCTGCGGGCGTGCGCGCGCTCGTCGTGCCGGGTTCGAGCGCCGTGCGCGCCGCTGCGCAAAACGAAGGCCTCGACCG
>DATKLH010000160.1:0-7285 GCA_035542515.1 Casimicrobiaceae bacterium | reverse complement strand
GGCCCGTTCGCAAGCCGGCGAAACGTGGCGTGCCGCGCGCCAGGCCGAAGGCCGGCAAGACCTCGCCATCCCCCGGCAAGATGGCAACGCCGGCGCCCGCTCACGAAGGCTTCCCACGCGAGGCGGTCCCACGTAAGTGGTTGCTGCCAACGCTCGAATCCGGTTACGCGCAGCTTCTCCCGCGCGGTCGTGCCGGCGCGACGCGCGCTGCAGCCGAGGGGCCGCACATGACGCGCAGCGCACTGCGACCGGGACACGAAGCATCACCGCTTGCGTCAGTCGGACAGGACCTGTGGCTGACGCGACTCGCCGAGTACAAGCAGCGCAAGGTCGCGGCCTTGCGCACACGCGCCGCAGCGCTGCCACCCGGAGCAGGGGTTCCGGGCCAGAAGAATTGGGCGTTCCTCGGTCCCTCGGTGGTGATGGACGGGCAGGCCTACGGCGATCCGCCGGTCGGCGGACGCGTGGGTGGCATCGCTGTGGCCACCGGTGGGCAGCGCGTTTACGCAGCCTCCGCCAATGGCGGAGTGTTCCGCTCCGATGATGCCGGCGTCACCTGGCATTCGTTGATGGACGCGTTCGACCTCGATCCCACCGACTTCGCGAGCACGAGCCTCGCGTGCGGTGCGATCGCCATCGATCCCGACCATCCCGATCGCATCTACGTCGGCACCGGCGAAGGCGACACCTACGCCATCTTCAGTTCGCGCATCACCGGAGCGCTGCCCGCCTACCGCGGTATCGGACCGATCCGCAGCGATGACGGCGGCGCGACGTGGAAGACCGAGAAGACCGATGCAGGGTCGCCGACGCTCGCCGGCAAGGCGTTTTTCGCGCTCGCGGTGGATCCCGCCGATGTCGAGACCGTCGTCGCGGCCACGACCGAGGGCTTGTATCGACGTTCGATGGTCGGCGGACAGCCGCAATGGCGGCAGACGCGGGCCGGCGTGCACTCCAGCGTCGTGGCCGTGACCGATGCTGGCGGCACGCGCTTCATCGCGGCGCAGTGGGGCAGCGGCGTGGTGCAATCGACCGACGGCGTTGCGTGGAGCGCGCTGGGCAGCGACTTTCCGACGACGCGCGTGGGCAGGATCGCGCTGGGTGTCCAGCGCAACAACGCGAAGCTCGTCTATGCCTTCATCGCCGACGACAACGGGACGCTCACCGGGGTGTATCGACTCGACCTGCCACAGGCGCAATGGAAGAAGATCACCAACGCGCCCGATGTATTGCCGGTCTACCAGGGCAGCAGCCAGGGCGATTACGACCTCGCGATCGCGGTCGATCCCAACGATGCGAGCCTCGTCTACGTCGGCGGCAGCTATTACAGCGACAACAACTACTGGCCCGCGTCGATCTGGCGATGCAAGGTGCAGGCGAGCGGCAGCGGCTATCGCATGACCGGCAAGTCGATCGGCACGCATGCTCACGCGGACGTCCACGTTCTCACGCACACGCCGGGGAATTCCAATGCACTGTGGGCCGGTTGCGACGGCGGCGTGTTCCTCAATCGTGCACCGCGCACGACGGGTGTGTTCCATAGCTGCAATAACGGGTTGGCGTGCCTGTGCACGAATTTTTTCGCGCAGCATCCGACCGATCCCGGCATCCTCGTTTGCGGCCTCCAGGACAACGGTACGGCACGCACCAGCGGCAACGGTGTGTGGAAGGACGTCAACGGCGGCGACGGCGGCTACTGCCTGATCAACTGGAACGATCCGCAGCAGGTGCTGGTGTTCGCGAACGGGACGATCTTCCGCGCAACCGACGGAGGCATGAGCCACAACTCGTGGACCGAGAAGAACTTCCCCTGGGCGATGATGACCGAGCCCATCGTCGGCGCGCCGTACGACCCCGGCGCGCCGTCGAGCGGCAGCGTGGCGGCGGTGGGCACCGGCCGCGACGTGCACCTGTCGACCGATTTCGGCGTCACCTGGGCCACGACCATCACACTGGACAACAGCACCCACGGCAGCATCTTCGCGATGGCCTTCGCCTCCGCGACCAGGTTCTACGTGGGAACCACGGACGGCGAAGTGGTCCGCATCGCGCGCAGCGGTGCGAACTGGACACAGACGCGCCTCGACAACGTAGCGGCAGGGCCCTTGGGGCTGCAGGGCATCATCGCGGACATCGGAATCGACTGGGCGGATGCGAACGGCAATTCGGTCTACGTCGCGTTCGGCGGCATCGGCGACTACCGGCACGTGTGGCACTTCGACGGCACGCGCTGGCAGGCGCGCAGCGGACCCGCGAACGGCAACGCCAGGCTGCTCGACGTCGAGCACAACGCGCTGGTGGTCGATCGCGCGAGCCCGGACAACGTGTATGTCGGTGCCGACATCGGCGTGTGGCGTTCACCGGATCGCGGGGCGACGTGGGAACCGCTGCCCTACGGGCTGCCCGATGCGCCGGTGTTCGATTTGCAGATTCATGCGACGCAGCGCCTGTTGCGTTGCGCGCGACCACGCATGGACGCGGCATGTACGAATACGCGCTGTGATCGTCGTGCCAGGCGTGCATGCTCGTTGCTCCGCATCCGGGATGCTGCGAGCGCGATCATCCAGCCGACGTCGTTGTCGGCAAGTGATTGAGGCGTGAACCGCCAGCGAAGGCTCGCTTGCGTTGCGTTCGTTGCGGTCGTCGCGACGAGGCATGCTTGGGCCCAACAGGGCCCTGAAACGCTCAGCATCGACGGGGATGTCGCAAAGCCGCTCGTGCTGACCGTGCAGGACCTGCGCGGCCTGCCAGCGCAGCACGTCGAGGACAAGCGCGGCGACAATCGCAGCACGGGCGAGAGCGCTTCGCCGCGGCGCTACACCGGCGTGCGACTGCGCGAGCTGCTCGATCGTGCGCAGCCGAAGGAGCGCGAGCCGCGCGGGCTGCGCAAGAGCTATGTCGTGGCGAGCGCGAGCGACGGCTACCAGGTCGTGTTCTCGTGGGCCGAGCTCTACCTCTCGCCGATCGGGGACGGTGTGCTCGTCGTCTACGAGCGCGACGGCGCGCCGCTTCGCGCCGGCGAAGGGCCGATCGCACTGGTCTCGCTCGCGGACTCCAGCCCCGGCCCGCGCCACGTCAAGTGGCTGCGCCGCATCGAATTGCGCGCCATCGCCCCCTAGCGCAGGCAGGGTCATTCCCGAAGCGCAACCGACGGTGCGCACCGGGGCGTCCAGCTTGACGATCCCCACGGCGCGTCGGAAACTGTTCACTACACCGGTCGAGACGAATCGAATCCGCGCGAGCCGGTGGCCCACACAGGAGGAGGCATGCGTACACGATTTGCGATTGCGCTTGCGCTTGGGATTTCGACAGCCGTAGTCGCGTGGACCGCGGCCGGACAGGCGCGACCCGACAACCTCGCGACCCTCAAGCAGTTCAAGGTCGCGAGCAGCGATCTCAACATTCCACCCGTGCCGCAGACCGGAAAGAATGCCGACGCGATCCGCGAGAATTTGAAGAAGGTCAAGCTGCCGCCGGGGTTCAAGATCGATCTTTACGCGATCGTGCCCGACGCGCGTCACATGGCAGTCGCGCCGTCGACCAATATGCTGTTCGTCGGCACGCGCAAGACCACCGTGTGGGCGGTCACCGATCGCAACGGCGACAACGTCGCCGACGAAGTGAAGGCGTTCGCACCGTCGCTCAACTTCAAGGTGCCCAACGGCGTGTGCTGGACCCGCGACGGCTTCCTGATCGTTGTCGAGCACAATCGGGTCCTCAATTTCCCGGCCGCCGAATTCTTCTACGAAGGTCCGGACGTCGCCGTGATCGAAGTGGTGCCTCAGGGCCAGCTCATCCCGACCGAGGAAGAGTCGTTCAACCACGGCGCGCGCACCTGCCGGATCGGCAAGGACGGCCTGCTCTACATCACGCTCGGACAGCCGTTCAACGTGCCGCCGCGCGACAAGCTCGACCTCTACAGGAAGCTGGGCATCGGCGGCATCGTGCGCATGAACGCGTTCGACGGCAGCAAGCGCGAGGTCTACGCCACGGGCGTCCGCAACTCCGTCGGCCTCGACTTCAATCCCAAGGACAACACGCTGTGGTTCACGGACAACCAGACCGACGGCATGGGCGACAACATTCCGCCCGGCGAGTTGAATCGCGCGACCGCCGCGGGACAGTTCTTCGGCTATCCGTGGGTCTGCGGTCATACGCGCATCACCGAGAACGGCTACGACAAGGACGCGTTGCCGCCCAACATCGTGTACCCGCAGGTCGAGATGGAGGCGCACGCCGCCGACCTCGGGCTCACGTTCTACAGCGGCACCAAGTTCCCGGCGAAATACCGCGGCGGCATCTTCTCGGCACAGCACGGCTCGTGGAACCGCACCACACCGATCGGCGCGCGCGTGATGTTCACCTCGCTCAAGGCCGATGGCACGGCCGACAAGACCGAAGTGTTCGCGGACGGCTGGCTCGACCCGGACACCAAGCGCTACCGCGGTCGACCCGTCGATGTCGCGCAGCTCCCCGACGGTTCGCTGCTCGTGTCCGACGACTTCGCCGGTGCGATCTATCGGATCAGCTACGAAGGCATGTGAGCGTACCGCCCACATTCAACGTGTACCGCCGCAGCGGGGAGTGCGTCGCGCTCCTTGCAGCGGCGGTGCTGGTCGCAGCGTTTTCCGGCCCTGCGCTTGCCGATGCAGCGGCCGGTCGCGGCAAGGCCGTCGCGTGCGCGACCTGCCACGGCGACAACGGCATCAGCGTGCAACCCAACGCGCCCAATCTCGCGGGTCAACCGGCCATCTACCTCGCCGATCAGCTGCGGCAATTCAGGAGCGGCAAGCGGCCGAGCGAAGTGATGGCGGTGATCGCCAAGTCGCTGAGCGATGGCGATATCGACGATCTCGCCGCGTGGTATGCGTCCATTGCAATCGAGGCGAAGTCGCCACCTTGATCGGCGCGCCTCGGACGGTCGCGTGCGATCGGGAAGATGCCGGCGCGCGCAACTGCGCTCAAACGACGAACGGAATCAACGCTCGAACCTCTTCCCGGTAACTCTGGTAGGCCTCGCCGAAGGTCTCCACGAGCCAGCGCTCTTCGAGGCGCAGCTTGCGCCATAGCGCGGCAGCCGCGATGGCGAGCGACAGCACGCCACGCCATTCGTTGCGCACCATCGCGCTGCCCAACACCGCGAGCAACAGCCCGGTGTAGATCGGATGGCGTACATAACGGTACGGACCTGTGCGCACCAGCGAATGGTCCTGCTTGATCGTCACCGCCGCGCTCCAGTTGGGGCCCAGGTAATTGCGTGCCCGCACCGCGAAGGCGAGACCCAAGGCGGTGAGCACCGCGCCGATCGCCTCGAGCGTGAGATGCGGTTCGAAGATCGGCTCATTCAGCGCTTCGATCGGAACGTGCTGCGCTCCAAGCAGCCACCCGGCGAATGCCAGAGGGAGAGTGTGCGCGGCACGCGACAACGTGCTTTCCTGACGTTGTGCGGTTTTCGCGTTGTGCGCGGCGTACCACCAATAGAAGACCCATGCGATCCACATTGCGATGACGATGGCGCCGATGACGTGAAAGGCATTCACGAACATGAGATCAGGTTGCGGCGTGCGACGACGATGGATGCGCACGAGCCGTCAGGTAAAACCGATGCGACCGCCATCCGCGTTGCGAGTTCATGTGACGAGCGCAGGGCGAAGGCCACGGGTTGATGATGATGCGCAAACGTTCAGCGTTTCTGCGGATGTGGGATTGGCCCCGTCGATGGCGCCCAGCTTACCGTGGGCGCTTCGCGTCGAGCGCCTTCAAGTGCAACACGCCGGTAGAATGCGCTCTCCATTCCGGACCCGCTCGCGATGAAGCTCATCTGTTACGCCCTCGATCCCGATGCGCCGCAGATCCGTCCGTCGCCGGCGACGCGACCCTGGATGGATGCGATCAGGGACAATCACGCCTATCGCTGCCTGCCGCTGAACATCGCGAACGGTCACGGCTGGGAGATCCTCGCCCCGTTCGGCTTCAGCGCGACATGGAGCGGCAACTCGGAACCGCGTGCGCTGGTGCTGCGCAGCGACGACGATGGCGCAACGCCGCCCGTTCACCGCGTATCGTCGCATTTCGGCTACGGCATCATTACGTTCCACCTGCAATACCTGTTTCGCACCGAAGCCGGATGGGACCTCGTCGCCTCGGGCCCGTGGAACCGCCCCAAGGACGGTGTGTCGCCGCTCACCGGCGTGATCGAAACCGACTGGCTGCCGTATCCGTTCACCATGAACTGGCAGATGACGCGACCGGGCCGGGTGCGCTTCGAGCGCGGCGAGCCCATCTGCTTCATCTTCCCGAGCGAGCGCGGCAAGCTGGAGGCGACCGAGCCCGAGATCGTGGCCGTGCAGGATCACCCCGACGTCGATGCGAAGCTTCGCGAGTGGCAGGCGCGGCGTGCCGATCTCATGCGCGAGCTCGCACAATCGCCGCGCGAACTGAAGGACGCGTGGTTGCGTTACTACTTCGTGGGACAGATGCCGGACGGCACCGCCATTCCCGAGCACCGGACGCGGCTCAAGCTCGCCGTACCGGTCGACCGCCGATCGAAGTAACCGGCCTGCGATCCCGCAGCCACGCTACGCTGCCGTGGGTTCGCTCAACGCGTTGAGCGCAAGCTCATCGATGCCGACATAGCGCTGCGCCACCGGGGCCCAGCCGTCCCACTCCGGCGTCGGACCGTCGACGACGCGCCGGCCGACCGCGACGAGCGCCGCGACTGCGGCCGCTTCGGCATCGACGGTTGCCGCGGCCTCCGGCAGATGATGAATACGGATGGACTCGCACACCGCCGGAGGCAGCTTCCAGTTGCGCGCGACGATGCATCCGACCGCGGAATGGTCGGTCCCTTCCGCAGCATCGGCAGCGAGCACCGCCTCGTCATAGGCGGCTCCGCTCTTGTGGTCGAGCAGCTTCGCGCGCTGCGGAAAACGCTTGAGCAGAACGCACGTCCCTGCTTCGTGGATCAGTGCGGCGAGATAAGCCGCATCGACCAGGTTGCGCCGGCGCTGACGCATGGCGGCTTCGAGCGCGTAGCCCGCGACCTGCACGCTGCGTGCCCAGATGCCATCGACGATGTGCGCGGGCACCCCTTCGATGCGGCTGTGCAAAGCGGTGCTGACGGCGACGGCGAGCGTCTTGCTGCCGCCGAGTCGCGAAACGACATCGACCAGGGTGGACGCGTGGCCCTGCTGGTAGAAGACCGGCGAGTTGCCGATGCGCATCAGCGCGCCGACCAGCACCGGGTCCTGGGACGCGATCGCCGCCAGCGCGCGAGGACCGGAGC
>DATKLH010000159.1:0-6620 GCA_035542515.1 Casimicrobiaceae bacterium | reverse complement strand
CATATCCTTGCGCGCTATACGCCGCTCGCGCTGTTCTTCATCGCATGGGAGTTCGCGAGTCGCTCGTCGCCATCGATCGCGCTGCTGCTGCCCGCGCCTTCCGAAGTGGTCGCGGGAGCTTTCGAGCTCGTGCGCCAGGGGTCGCTGCAAAAGGACGTTCTCGCGAGCCTCACGCGCGTGGGCGTCGCCGTCGGATTTGCAGCGCTGGTCGGCTTTCCGCTGGGTGCGGCGCTCGGCGGCTCGCGCCGGTTCGCCTGGCTGTGCGAACCGATCGTCAATTTCTTCCGACCCATTCCACCACTGGCGTGGATACCGCTTAGCATCGTCTGGTTCGGCATCAGCGACGCGCAGAACGAGTTCATCATCTGGCTGGCGGCGCTGTTTCCGATCGTCCTGTCGACGATGGAGGGGGTGCGCGACGTGGATCGACAGCTCATTCGCGCTGCACGCACGCTCGGGGCAAGCTATGCGCAGATCGTCGTCACCGTCGTGTTGCCCGCGGCGCTGCCTTCGATGTTCGTCGGGTTGCGCGTGGGCACGGGCATCGCTTGGATGGCGCTGGTCGCCGGCGAACTCGTCGCGGCGACCTCGGGATTGGGGTTTCTCATCAGCCAGGGAAGGCTGCTGTATCGCACCGACTACATCGTCGTGGGCATGGTGATGATCGGACTGATCGGATTGATGCTCGACGGCGGCATCCGGCTGGTACAGCGGGTGGTGACGCCGTGGCGCACGGAGTGAGGCCATGACGCAGGCGGAGGGGCTTGCGATCCGGCGCGTGCGCAAGACCTATCGTACGCCGCGCGACGAGATCGTCGCGCTGAGCGAGGTGTCGCTGAACGTCGGCCCGCACGAGTTCGTGTGCATCGTGGGACCGAGCGGTTGCGGCAAGACGACGCTGCTCAACCTGGTGGCCGGATTCGAGTCCCCGAGCTCGGGCGTGATCGAGGCGTTCGGGCAGCGCGTGGTGAAGCCCGGTCCCGATCGCACCATGATGTTCCAGGACTATGCGCTGTTCCCGTGGCTCACGGTGCGCGGGAACATCGAATACGGGCTGTCGCGCCGCGGCGTCCCGCGCAAGCAGCGCGCCGAGGTCACGCGTCACTATGTGGACCTGATCGACCTGCGCGGCTTCGAGGACAGCTTCCCCAAGCAGCTCTCGGGTGGAATGCGCCAGCGCGTTGCACTCGCGCGAGCGCTCGCGGTCGATCCTGCTATGCTGCTGATGGACGAGCCGTTCGCCGCGCTGGATTCGCTGACGCGTGAAAAGATGCAGGACGAGCTCGTGCGCGTGTGGCAGAGCGAGCGCAAGGCGGTCCTGTTCATCACCCACAACATCGACGAGGCGATCAAGCTCGCCGACCGCGTCGTGGTGATGTCGGCGCGCCCGGGACGCATCGAGCGCATCATAGAGCTCGACAGCCCGCGCCCGCGCGACGCCGACAGCCCCGAGAACGTGGCCATCGTGCACGAAGTTCGCGCCATTCTTCATCGCAAGGCCGCGGGGACGACCCGGGAAGCGGCGTGAAGTCGCGCGCGGGGCAGCCGGTGTGGTGAGTCAGGAGTTCGTGGAACCCATGTGGACTTGTGCTTCTCCGCCCACGCAAACGCGCCGCGTTCGCTCCCAGGCGCGGCGTTGCTGGGCGACGAGGTTGGGCACCTGACGCCGAGCGCCAACATGCCCGGGAGCGAACTGGCGTGATTTGCACAACGAATTTCTGACTCACCACACCAGGATGGAATCGTACGACTACGTGATCGTCGGCGCAGGGTCCGCGGGCTGCGTGCTCGCCAACCGCTTGAGCGAGGACCCGTCGACCCGGGTGCTGCTGCTGGAAGCGGGTGGATCCGATCGCCGTCTGTGGGTGCAGGTCCCGCTCGGCGTGGGTCGCATCCTCAACGACGATCGTTACGTCTGGCGCGTCGACACCGAACCCGAAGCCGAGCTGCACGGCAATCGCGTGTACTGGCCGAGCGGCCGCATCCTCGGCGGGTCGAGTTCGGTCAACGGCATGCTGTTCGTGCGCGGTCATCCGCGCCGCTACGACGAGTGGGCGGCGGCAGGTTGCCCCGGCTGGTCGTTCAAGGAGCTCCTCCCGTATTTCATGAAGCTCGAGGATTGCGCATTCGGCGATCCTGCGTACCGCGGACGCGGCGGACCGGTGGGCGTGCAGAAGCTCAAGCCCGATCCGATTTCGGCGGCGTTCATCGCGTCGTGCAACGCGGCCGGCATCGCAACCACCGACGACTACAACGACATGCACGCCGAGGGCACGTCGATGCTCCAGCTCAGCACTCGCAAGGGTCGCCGCTCCAGCGCATCGGTGGCGTACCTCGCGCCGGTGTCGGGGCGCGCGAACCTGCGGGTCATCAGCGACGCGCTCGCGACGCAGGTTACTTTCGATGGCGTGCAGGCCACCGGCGTGTCGTACCAGCAGGGCGGCGAACAGCGCCATGTGCGTGCGCGACGCGAGGTGATCCTGTCGGCGGGGGCGATCCGCTCGCCACAACTGCTCGAGCTCTCCGGCATTGGCCATGCCGAGCTGCTGCGCGAGCTCGGCGTGCGCGTGGTGCGCAACGTGCCCGCGGTGGGCGAGAACCTGCAGGACCACCTGATGCCGCGCGTCGCGTTCGAATCGCGCGTGCCGCTCACGTTGAACGACATGCTGCTGCATCGCTGGCGCCTGGTGCGCGAGGCGCTGCGCTACATGGTCACGCGCGAGGGACTCTTCGCGACGCCGTCGCTGACCGCGCTCGCGTATGCTCGCACGCGACCCGACCTGCCGTATCCCGACGTGCGCTTCCAGACCGCGTTGATCAGCGGAACCACGCGCTATTCGAGCAACCCCAAGACCGGGCTCGATCCGCATTCGGGCTTTCACCTCGGCGGCTACTTCATCTATCCGGAGTCGCGCGGTCGCCTGCACGCGCGCTCGCGCGATGCGAACGTCTCCCCGCGCATCGAGGCGAACTATCTTTCCGCGCCGCTCGATCGGCAAGTCATCGTTGCGCTGCTCAAGCTGATGCGCAAGGTAGCCGCCTGCGAACCGCTGCGTTCGGTCATCGTGCGGGAAGTGCGTCCGGGCGCCGGAGTCGCGAGCGACGACGAGCTGCTCGACTACGCGCGTCGCACCGGACAGACGTGCTGGCATCCCACCGGGACCTGTCGCATGGGAAGCGATCCGCAATCGGTGGTCGATCCGCAGCTGCGTGTTCGCGGCGTGCAGGGACTGCGCGTGGTCGATGCCTCCGTGATGCCGTTCATCACGGCGAGCAACACCAACATACCCGTCATCGCACTCGCCGAGCGAGCCGCCGACCTGATACGTGTCGGCGAGAAGGCGCGGGCAAAGGACCTGCAGGCGGCCTGACGCGCGTCATGGCGAAGCGGCCGCGCCTTTCACCTTCGCGGCGGTGCCAGCCGCGGTCGCGCGACGCATGAACCCAACGCGCCCGTGATCGCACCGCCAGTCTCCGGCGTGACGTTTGCCGTTCTTGCCGTGCTCGTTCCGGTTGCGCTGTGCGGCGGCTTCCTGCGCGGCTTTACCGGTTTCGGCGGACCGCTCTTCGTGCTGCCCGTGGTTGCGCTGTTCATGCCTGCGACGCAAGCGGTTGCGGTCGTGTTGTGCATGGACCTGTTCGCCAACGTGCAACTCCTGCCCGCCGCGCGCCGTGACAGCTCCTCGTTCATCCTGGTTCCGATGGTGATCGGGACCCTGATCGGGCTTCCACTCGGGATGCACATGCTGGTGTCGATCGACCCGGCGATCATGAAGCGCGTGATCGCGGGAGTGGTCCTGGTCGCGGCCTGCCTGCTGCTTGCGGGACTGCGTTACCAGGGCGAGGTGAGTCGCGGCGGTTACGGTGTCATCGGGCTGCTGAGCGGATCGGTCATGGGCGCTACCGGACTTGGCGTGGTCATGCCGCTGCTGATCAACTCGGGCAAGGGCCACGTCGCACAGAATCGCGCCAACATCGTGGTGTGGGTGTTCGTCGCAACCGTGTTCATGCTCGGCCTGCTGTTGTGGCGGCACGCGCTGCAGCTCGGCGACGCGCTCGGCCTGGTGCCGCTGACCATTGCCTACGTCGCCGGCATCGCGCTGGGCTGCCGCGTCTACGACCAGTCGAGCGAGCGCTGGGTGCGTCGCGGGATGCTGATCTGCATCATCGCAGTGGCGATCGGGTCGCTGGTGCTCTAGCGGTCGATTGCAAGGCGCACCCGTCGCCGCCGCATGCGCGAGAGCGTCACTTCGCCGGTGCGATCGCCATATGCTGATGCGGCGTCTTGGCAACCGGCGGAAACTTCTCCGGCCGCGGGTCGGCGATGAATCCGTCGCGATTGGGCATTCTCACCGCGGCGAGCGACTTCGCATCAAGCGTGGTGTCGGCAGGCACGATCTTCGCCTCGGAGAGGATGTACGCCGTCACCGCGTACACCTGATCGTCGGTCAGGCTGTCGGGAGCATTGAACGGCATCGCGCGCTTGACGTAATCGAAGATCGTCGTCGCGTACGGCCAGTAGCTCTCGATGGTCTTGACCGGCGCCTTGGTCGGATCGTTGTTCACCAGGGTTCCACGTCCGCCGATGAGCTTGTCGCCGATGCCGCCCTGCAGCGCATCGCCGTGACAGGAAGCGCATTGCTGCGCGTAGATCGTCTTGCCTTGCTCCACGCTGCCCGATCCGGGCGGCAGGCCGCGGCCATCGGGGAGGATGGCGAAAACGCGATCGAGGTCGACTTGCGTAGCGGCAGTGCCGAAGCCGTACGTACGCTGTTGCGCCAGCACGGTCGTGCTCAGCGCGCACAACAGCGTGGCGAGCGCCACGCGCGAGGTCTTTTCAATACTCGTGGACATTGGACACCTTCCCGTCGCTCGCGACCTGCCAGCTCTGGATGGCGTTGAGGTGATAGACCGAGCCGAGCGGTCCGTCGAGTCCGCGCAGCGCGATCAGCTGACCCAGCGTCGGCTGCACGTAACCCGTGTCGTCGACGCAGCGACTTTGCAGGACCGCGGTGCCCCCGTTCCATTGCCACGGAAGGCGAAAGCGTGTGTGACAGATCGGCAGCACGGGCCCTTGCAGCGCGGCCTGCCGCCAGGTCTTGCCGCCGTCGGCGGAGACATCGACGCGCTTCACGGTGCCGCGCCCCGACCACGCGATGCCGGTGATCTCGTAGAAGCCGGGCCCGTCGAGCTGCATTTCGCCGGACGGGAAGGTGATCACCGACTTCGCTTCCATCTCGAAGGAGAACTGCACCGCCTTGCCGTTGGGGCGCAGGTCGGTGTACTTGGACGTTTCCTCGCGCGTCATGAACGGCATGTCGGACAGTTCCAGGCGCCGCAGCCACTTGATGTTCATGTTGCCTTCGAAGCCGGGCACCAGCAGGCGCAGCGGGTAGCCCTGCTCGGGGCGAATGGCTTCGCCGTTCTGGCCGTACGCGAGCAGGCAATCCTTCATCGCCTTGGCGAGCGGGATGCTGCGCGTCATGGCCGCGCCGTCGCCGCCTTCGGCGAGAAGCCATTTCGCGCCGCTGCGCACGCCGACCTCGTTGAGGATGGTCGACAGCGGCACACCGGTCCACTCCGACGTCGAGGTGAGCCCGTGCGTACCTTGCACGGTTCGCAGCGTCGGCTTCGACCACTCGGTCAGTCCGTTGCCGGAGCACTCGAGGAACATGATCCGCGACAGCGACGGAAAGCGCTTCAGCTCCCGCATCGAATATTTCTTCGGCTCGCGCACCATGCCATGAACGAGCAGCGAGTGCTTGGCAGGATCGATCACCGCGGTTCCCGCGTGGCTGCGCTCGAAGTGCAATCCCGAGGGCGTGATGATCCCCACGCCATTCTGCAGCGGCGTGAAGGTCCACGACGATTGCGGTGTCGCGGTCTTGAAGCGCGTGCGCACCTCGGTTTCGAACTGCGAGCGCGACCCGTAGCTCTCGTCGGCGAGCGGATAACCCTGCGTCCTGCTCGCATCAGGTGGCACGTCGCGCTCCACCGCGCCCGGCGGCGCGGCGGCGCGTGCGGCGCTCGCAACACCCACCGATCCGGCGAGCGCCAGCGAGCGGGCAAGGAAGGCTCGCCGATCAGTGAAATAAGGCGATGAAGAATCGCTGCGATCGTGCGCGAGCTGCCGCGCCTCGGCCTCCAGCAGTGCATCGGTTGTCGATGCCTGTCCATTCGCACGCGCGTGAAGCGGCGTGCGCAAAAGGCTCTTGACCATCTATCCTCCAGTCACCGGTCGGCTTGTCGCAGGGCCGGCAAACAGCCGACCGGTGCGCGCGCTGTTGTTCCGGCGCGATCAGTATATCGCCGAACAAGCTGCACTATGCGTTCATCGACGCCGGTCGATCTCTGCGCGCCTCAAAGGTCGAGCGGCGGAGCTCGAGCCTGCCTGGGGCGGACGTACGATCGACGCACGAGCGATCGTGCTCGAGCACCTCGGGTGGAATCTCGGCAGCGGCGGGGTGGAATTGCAGCGCGCCCCTCGCTGGCTGAGCGCCTCTTGATGGCGCGACGTTCGCGCGCGTATCACTTCCCCCGGTAATAGCGCAGCACGCCGCGCCAGAATGCATCGCGTTCGCGCGCAAGCGACGTGTTGCCCGCCTCGGCAGTGGCGTTGA
>DATKLH010000158.1:0-3055 GCA_035542515.1 Casimicrobiaceae bacterium | reverse complement strand
CGACGAGCCGACGACGGCGCTCGACGTCACCGTCGAAGCCGAAATCCTCGACCTGCTCGACCAGATTCGTCGCAAGCGCAGCCTGGCGATGCTGTTCATCACGCACAACCTGGGGTTGGTCAACCGCATCTGCGATCGGGTCTGCGTGCTCTACGCGGGCAGCGTGCTCGAACAGGGCCGCACCTCCGATGTGCTTGCGCGGCCGGCCCATCCGTATACGCAAGGCCTGCTCGCATCGATGCCGCGCCTTGAGCTCGCACGACGAAGATCGCGGCTGCTACCCATCGCCGGGAAGTTCCCGGATCTGACCGCGCTGCCCGACGGCTGCGTGTTCAAGCCACGATGTCCGCATGCCGAGGCGCAATGCACACAGCCCCAGCAGCTCGAATCCATCGAGAGCCGTCGGGCGGTGCGGTGCTGGAAGTTTCGCAACGTTGCGATGCTTCCGGGCCACCTGACGCCGCCGCCGGCGCGGCAGGCGACACGCTCAGCCTCACCAACGACCTTGCTCGATGTAGCCGATCTGCACAAGAACTACACGCTCGGCTTGCGCGCCGTTCCATCGACGCTGAAGGTCGGCAACAACCTTCGCATGGGCTGGTTCGCGCTGCAGCGCCCCGAAGTTCACGCGCTGAACGGCGTCTCGCTGGCGATCCGTCGCGGCGAAACATTGGGCGTGGTGGGAGAAAGCGGCTGCGGCAAGTCGACGCTGGGACGCTGCATCGTGCGGCTGCTCGACCCGACCTCGGGCACGATCGTGTTCGACGGACGCGACGTGACGCATCAGGCAGGCAGGCGGCTGCGGACCTTCCGCGGTCAATCGCAGATCGTGTTCCAGAACCCGGTCTCCTCCCTCAATCCTCGCAAGACGGTCGGCGCTGCAGTGGGTCGCTCGCTCGCCAACTTCAGCGACCTGCCGCTTGCGCAGCGGCGCGAACGCGTGTCGCGCATTCTCGAGCAAGTCGGCCTGTCCGCGGCCTACGCCGATCGCTATCCCCATCAGCTCAGTGGCGGCGAGCGGCAACGTGTTGGCATCGCGCGAGCGCTCGCGACGGGACCGAAGTTCATCGTATGCGACGAGCCGGTGTCGGCGCTCGACGTCTCCGTGCAGGCGACCGTGCTCAACGTGCTCGCGGATCTGCGCGACGAGCTGGGCCTCGCCTACCTGTTCATCTCCCACGATCTGTCGGTGGTCGTGCACATTGCCGATCGCATCGCGGTGATGTATGCGGGAACGATCTGCGAGGAAGGGCCGACCGACGCGGTGCTGGCGCCGCCGTACCATCCTTACACCGAAACGCTTCTCGCCGCGATTCCCTCACCCGATCCCAGCCTCGCACAGCGCGAGCACGTCCGCGCGAGGCCCGCATCGACGATCGGCGAGCGGCGCACTGCCGGCTGCTGTTTCCAGCTCCGCTGCGAGCGCAAGATCGGCGCGATCTGCGAAACGGTTGCGCCGCCGGCGGTCGTCGCAGGACCGAGTCACACCATTCGTTGCCATTTGCCGCTGCAGACCTTGCGCAGCATTCCGCCGGTCGTGCCGATCGCCACCTTGGCTGTAGCGGGTTCCGAACGGTGAAGCTCCTCGCCTCGTCGTCGCAACGCACCCAGGGATTGGTGCTGCTTCTTTCCGGCACCGCGCTCATCGCCGTGATGGATGCGCTCGTGAAGCTGCTGAGCCATTCGTACAGCACGCTGCAGATCGCCTGGGGCCGCTACGCCGTGTCGGCGATACTGCTCTTCCTGGTCATCGAGCCGCGCCGCTCGTTCGCCCGCTTACGCACGCGCCGCCTGTCGCTGCATCTGCTGCGCACTGCACTTCTGCTGTCCGCTACGGTCTGCTTTTTCGCGGCGTTGCGCACCTTGTCCCTCGCCGATGCCAATGCGATCTTCTTCTCCTCGCCGCTGTTGATCACGGTGCTGTCCTGCTGGATCCTGCGCGAATCGATCGGCGCGCGCCGTTGGCTGGCCGTCCTCGCCGGTTTCGCCGGCGTGCTGTTGGTGATGCGTCCGGGATCCGGCACGCTCGGGGCGGCTGCATTGTTGCCGTTGATCGCTGCAAGTTGCTCGGCGCTTTATCACGTCATGACACCCGTTCTGGCGCGTACCGAGGACCCGGCGAACACGCTGCACTTCATGGCGCTGGTGGCGGGTGTGGGCCTGCTGCCGGTGGTACCGTTCTTCTGGACCGCCTTCGACGCGGCCGGCGCCGTGGGAATCGTCGCGATCGGCACGTTGGGTACCGCGGGACATTTCCTGCTGATCCGCGCGTTCCAGACCGTTCCCGCGTCGACGCTGTCGCCGTTCCTCTACGTCTACCTGGTCTGGGCCACGATCCTCGGCTGGCTGATCTTCTCCGACGTTCCGAGCGTCGCGACGATCGCCGGAGCGGTGGTCATTATCGCGAGCGGGCTCTACGTTTACCGTCAACCGATTCCAGCCGCCGGGGAGATCGAGCCGATAACGGCGACCACGCTGCCGGCACCCGAGTCGCTCACATCCATGCGCGAAAGGTCGGTCGAATGAGCAGCAAAGTCGACATTCCGGCAGGTTATGTCACCGGAGTCCTGGGAGCCTCGGGCGGCTACGACGAAGGGCACCTGATCGCCGCCGACGATCACCGCCGCTTCTGCGGCATCGCTACATTCCTCAAGGCGCCGTTGCTCGACCGCACGCCCGATGCGACGATCGGCATCGTGGGCTTGCCGTTCGACGGTGGAAGCTCGCGCACCGCCGGTGCGCGTTTCGGTCCGCGCGGCGTGCGCGAGGCGAGCTTTCGGGTCAGCGGCTACAACGCGGAGCTCGACGTGCGCCCGCATGAGGTGCATCGCATCGCCGATTGCGGCGATGTGCTGTTGTCGCCGTTTTCGATCGTCGATACCTACCGTTCGATCGAACGAGCGGCAACTTCGCTGCTCGATCGCGGGCTGCTGCCGATATCGGTCGGCGGCGACCATTCGGTCACGCTTCCGCTGTTGCGCGCGGTGCGCGCGAAGCATGGTCCGCTCGCGATCGTGCATTTCGACGCACACTGCGACGTCTCGGACGCGCAGTT
>DATKLH010000157.1:0-7124 GCA_035542515.1 Casimicrobiaceae bacterium | reverse complement strand
CGATAGACGACCTTGCGCCAGTCGTCGATCCAGCCCACCGCGCCGAAACCCGCGGTCACCAGCAGCGCCGCCCACACGAAGCGGTTCTCGAGATCGGCCCACAGCAGCGTGGTGACGAGGATCGACACCAGGATCAGTGCGCCGCCCATCGTCGGCGTTCCCGCCTTGGTCAGGTGCGTCTGCGGACCGTCCTCGCGCACCGACTGCCCGATCTTCATGCGCGTGAGCCAGGCGATCATCCGCGGCCCGACGATGAACGAGATGATCAGCGCAGTCATCGTCGCCAGCACGGCGCGCAACGTGATGTATCCGAACACGTTGAAGGCGCGAACGTCCTTGCCGAGCGTTTCGGTGAGCCACACGAGCATCAGTGAGCGCTCCCAGGGCTGCCGGTCAACGCCGCGACCACGCGCTCCATGCGCATGAAGCGCGATCCCTTGATCAACACCGTCACGCCCGCGCGCACGGTGCTCGCCACGCGCTGCGCCAGTTCCTCGACCGAATCGACATGCTCGGCGCCGGTGCCGAATGCCTGCACGGCTTCGGCCATGAGCTCGCCGCTCGCCAGCAGTCGATCGATGCCTGCACGCTTCGCGTAGGCGCCGATCTCGCGATGAAACGCCGGCCCCTGCTCGCCCACTTCGCCCATGTCGCCGAGCACGAGCCACTTCTGCCCGGGTGCGGCTGCCAGCACGTCGATCGCCGCGCGGACCGAATCGGGATTGGCGTTGTAGCTGTCGTCGATGACCACGGTTCCGCCCGGCATCGAGCGCGCAACCAGGCGTCCATCGACGGCGCGGAACGCCGTGAGTCCGGCCCGAACCGCATCGAGTGCGATGTCCGCTGCGAGTGCGACTGCCGTCGCCGCGAGGGCATTGACCACCATGTGCCGACCCGGCACGCCAAGCAGGACGTCGACGCGACCGCGCGGTGTCGCAATCGCAAGCTCGCTGCGGTCGCGATGCGCGACGAATGTCGCGTGCACGTCGGCGCGGTTCTCAAGCCCGAACTCGATACGCTTCCTGGCGCTCGCCGCTGCACGCCACACCGATGCATGCGCATCGTCGGCATTGATCACCGCTGTGCCCGACGCGTCGAGCGCCCGGATGAGATCGGCGTGCTCTTCCGCGACATCGGCCACACTGCGCATGAACTCCTGATGCTCGCGTTGGGCGTTGGTGATGACCGCAATGGTCGGTTGCGCGATCGCGGCGAGCTCGCGCGTTTCACCGCGATGGTTCATGCCGAGCTCGAGGACCGCCAGGCGATGGTCGTCGCGCAAGCGAAGCACGGTGAGCGGCAGTCCGATCGCGTTGTTCAGGTTGCCCCGCGTCGCGAGCACGTGCGCATCGCCGACCGAAGCCCGGAAGATCGACGCGATCATTTCCTTCACCGTCGTCTTGCCGTTGCTTCCCACTACGCCGACGACAGGTATGGCGAAGCGCGTGCGCCAGCGTTGCGCAAGCCGCCCCAGTGCGCGCAGCGTGTCGTCCACCGCGACCAGCGGACCGGTGAGTGCCTCGGCACGTACTTCGTTCACGAGCGCAGCCACTGCGCCGCCAGCGAACGCCTGCGCGACGAAATCGTGCCCGTCGAATCGCTCGCCCCTGAGCGCCACGAACAGGTCGCCCGCCTCGACGCTACGCGTATCGGTGGACACGCCAGCGAAGCGCACCGACGGCCCGATCAGTCGCCCGTTCACCTCAAGCGCGGCGCGTTGCGTATCCATCATTCCCGGTTCCGATGACACCGCAGCCCATCTCCGCCGATCATTGAAGCGCGCGCCATGCGTCGAGCGCGCGCGCGGCATGTTCGGCGTCGGAGAACGGCGCCCGCACGCCGAGCGTTTCCTGGTAGCTCTCGTGTCCCTTTCCGGCGAGCAGGATCACGTCCCCCGGGCGCGCGGAGCGCACCGCGTCTTCGATGGCCGTGGCGCGGTCGAGCTCGACCACCCAGCGCCGGTTGTTCGTCTCGCGAATGCCGTGCACCACTGCGCTGGCGATCTCGGCAGGATCCTCGCTGCGCGGGTTGTCGCTGGTGACCACGAGGCGATCCGCGAGCGTTGCCGCGATGCGTCCCATCTGCGGACGCTTGCCGGGATCGCGATCGCCGCCGCATCCGAATACGCAGACGAGCGAGCCGTCGCGCGCAACCGCCGGGCGCAGTGCGACCAGCACCTGCTCGAGCGCATCCGGCGTGTGCGCGTAGTCGACGACGACGAGCGGCTTGTCGCCGCCACCGAAACGCTGCATGCGACCCGCCGGCGGCCGCAGCGTCGCGAGCGCCTCGAGCGCATCGTCCAGCGCCACATCGCTCGCAAGGAGCACGCCGAGGACACCAAGCAGGTTCAGCGCATTGAACGTCCCGACCATCGGCACGGTGACATCGCCGCGACCCCACGGCGTGATCACCGCCATGGCGATGCCCTCGGCGCTCATCGCAAGCGATGTCGTCGCGACATCGGCGTTGGCGAGTCCGTAGGTCATCAACGTCTGTCCGCGCCCGCGCGCCGCTTCGACGAGGCTCAGGCCGAAGGGATCATCGGCGTTGATCACGCTGACGCGCAGGCCCGGCCAGGTGAAGAGCCGGGCCTTCGCTGCACCATAGGCGGCCATCGTGCCGTGGTAATCGAGGTGATCGCGCGTGAGATTGGTGAACAGCGCGATGTCGAACTTCACGCCGTTGATGCGTCCCTGGTCGATGCCATGCGACGATGCCTCCATCGCCACGGCATGCGCGCCGGCCGCGCGAAACTCCGCGAGCATCTCGTGCAAGGCGCACACTTCAGGCGTGGTGTTGAGCGACGGCGACAGCGTAGGAGCGATGCCGCTGCCAAGCGTTCCGATCAGACCGGTTCTACGCCCCAGCGCGTTGAACGCGTGCGCAATCCAGTACGCGCTCGAGGTCTTGCCGTTGGTTCCGGTCACCCCGATCATCCACAGCGCACGCGAGGGCTGACCGAACACGAGATCCGCGACGCCACCGAGGCGCGCGCGCAGGTCGTCCACGCCGACGTTGGGAACGCTCCAGCGTGGATTCCATTGAAAGCCGCGCGACTCCCAGAACACGGCACCCGCGCCATGCCTGATCGCGTCGGGGATGAACGTGCGTCCGTCGCGCGCCGCGCCGGGATACGCCGCGAACGCGCTTCCCGGAGTCACCCGGCGACTATCGGCGGTGATGCGGCGCGGCGGAGTTGCGAGTCGCGCGAGCAGCGCCGTCGCTTCGCTGTCGTGCTGCGCGGAGGTCATCACGTTTCCTCTTCGACGGCGCCTTCCGGCCCGACCGGAACGACGTTGTCGAACGGCGCATCGGTAGGGACGCCCAGCATGCGCAACGCAGCCCCCGTGACGCTCGAGAACACCGGTCCCGCGACATCACCGCCGTAATACGCTCCGCTCGGCTGGTCGATCATCACCGCGACGATCAGGCGAGGATTGGAAGCGGGAGCCATCCCGACGAACGAAGCGACGTACTTCGCGACGTACTGCTTGCCCTCCAGCTTGCGGGCGGTTCCCGTCTTGCCGGCCACGCGGTAGCCGGGGATCTGCGCCTTGGGCGCGGTGCCGCCGGGTCCGGTCGCAAGCTCGAGCATGTGTCGCACTTCGAGCGCCGTTTCCGGCTTGATGACCGGGCGTCCCACGACGTTGCCGTCGTTCTTGAACAACGTGATCGGCTTGAGCGAGCCGTCGTCGGCGAAGATCGTGTACGCGCGTGCAAGCTGCACGAGGTTGACCGACAGGCCATGTCCATACGACATCGTCGCCTGCTCGATCGGCTTCCAGGTCTTGGCCGGGCGCAGTCGTCCCGACACCTCGCCGGGAAATCCGCTGCGTGGCGGCGAGCCGAATCCGGCTTCGGAAAACGTGTTCCAGAGCGTCTGCGGCGGAAGCTGCAGCGCGATCTTGGCGGCGCCGACGTTGCTCGACTTCTGGATCACCTGCTCGACGGTCAGCGGACCGGCCTTGTGCGCGTCGTGAATGGTATTGGGACCGATCGTGAGCGTGCCGGCCTCGGTGTGGATGATCGTGCCCGGCTTTACGATGCCCGCTTCGAGCGCGGTCGCGATGGTGAACGGCTTCATCGTCGAGCCGGGCTCGAACGTGTCGGTGAGCGCCCGGTTGCGCATGCGTTCGCGCTCGACCTTGTCGCGACGGTTCGGGTTGTACGTGGGCCAGTTCGCGAGCGCGAGGATCTCGCCGGTCTTCACGTCGAGAATGCACAGGCCGCCGGCGTGCGCGTGATGCTGCTCGACGGCGTTGCGCAATTCGCGGAATGCCAGGTACTGCAGGCGCGAGTCGATCGACAGCGCGAGATCGCGTCCGGCCTGCGGCGCGCGAATCGCAGCGATGTCCTCGACCGCGTCGCCGCGTCGATCGATGATCACGCGGCGGCTCCCCGGGATGCCGCCGAGCCAGCTCTGCTGTGCGAGCTCGATGCCTTCCTGGCCCGCGTCCTTGTCACCGGTGAAACCGACCACGTGCGCCATCACCTCGCCGCCGGGGTAGAAGCGGCGGTACTCGTTCTGCTCGTTCAATCCCTTGATGCGGAGCGCCATCGCACGGTCGGCCACCTCGGGCGGAATCTGGCGTGCGAGGTACGCGAAATCGTCGTCGGCAGCGAGCCGGGCTTGCAGCGCGCGGGGAGTGGTTTCAAGCAGGCGCGCGAGCGCGGAGAGCTGCTCCGCCGTCGCTTCGAACTTCGCAGGGAACGTCCACAGCGATTTTACCGGGGTCGACACGGCGAGCGCCTCGCCGAAGCGATCGAGGATGCGGCCGCGATGCGCCGGGATCTCGAGCTCGCGCGAAAAGCGCGCCTTGCCCTGGTCCTGCAGGAAGTCGTTTTCGAGCCACTGCAGATCGAGCGAGCGGCCTAGCAAGACCAGGAAGAGCACGGCGAGTGCGCCGAACAACGCGGCGGCGCGCATCGGTGGCAGCGGTGCGGCAGCGGCGCGCGATGCGCGGGCGGCGCTCATCGTGTTCATCGCGCGTCCGCCGGTCCGGTGTCCACCACCGCCACGCGTGACGACGGCGGCAGCTGCATCCTGAGGTTGTCGCGCGCGATCTTCTCGATGCGCGCCGGCATGCCCCAGGTCGATTGTTCGAGCTGCAGTTGGCCGTACTCGGTCTCGTAGCGATGCGCGAGCGTGCGTTCGCGCTCCAGGTCCACGAACAATCGTCGCGCCTGGTGTCGCGACGTCACCAGCGAGAGCGCGCACAGCACGAGCACGCCGAGCAGCAGCAGGTTGATGCGCGTCATGACGGCCACACGCCTCGCGGCCAGTTCGCCGGCAACGCCGCGGAGGTACGCTCGGCGACACGCAGCACCGCGCTGCGTGCGCGTGGATTCGCTTCGGTCTCCTCCTCGTCGGGCTTGATCGCGCGACCGATCGCCTTCAGCGGCGCCACCGGAAGCGCTGCCTCCCGCACGGGCAGACGGTGCAGGCGCGGATCGCCGGCGAAGGGCTGCGAAGCCGCAGCGATGAATCGCTTGACGATGCGGTCTTCGAGCGAGTGGAAACTGATCACGGCAAGCCGTCCGCGCGGCGCGAGGAGTTGCGTTGCGAGCGGCAACGCCATCGACACCTGGGCGAGCTCCTGGTTCACCGCAATCCGAAGGGCCTGGAATGTGCGCGCGGCCGGATCCTGACGCCAATCACCCCGCGTGCGCGCGCCGACGGCTTGGGCAACGACCGCGGCAAGCTGCGCCGTCGTGACGAGCGGCCCTCGCGCGCGAGCCGCCGCAATTGCTCTTGCAATCGATTGAGCAAACCGTTCCTCACCATAATCGCGGATGACCTCCGTCAGCTCGCGTACGCTTGCGCGCGCGATGAAATCGGCCGCGCTCTCGCCGCGCGAGGTGTCCATGCGCATGTCGAGCGGACCGTCGAAGCGAAACGAGAAGCCGCGTTGCGGGTCGTCGAGCTGTGGCGAGGACACACCCAGGTCGAACAGGATGCCGTCGACCTGCTCGATGCCGTGCCGCGCGGCGATCTGGGCCAGATCGCCGAACCACGCGTGCGCGAAAGCGAAGCGCGGGTCGTGGAGCGTGCTTGCTTCGCGCTGCGCGGATGGATCGCGATCCAGTGCGAGCAATCGGCCCTTCGCGCCGATTGAAGCGAGAATCGCGCGCGAATGTCCGCCGCGCCCGAAGGTGGCGTCGATGTAGACACCATCGGGACGAATGGCCAGTCCTGCGATCGCTTGCCGGAGCAGGACGGGAAGATGAGCGGGAGCATCGGGCAAGGTTGTGCGAGCGCTATGTCTGCGGATGGCGACCCGCGACACCGCGCGCCCCTCGACACACGCGGCGCTTTTTGCTCGGAACGCAGGCAGGCATGGGTTCGCGGCCCCTAGAGCGAGAATCCGGCAAGCTCGGGCGGCAGGTCGTCCGACGGAAACGCCACCGCCTGCGCCGTCTGGGCCTGCCACTGGGTCTCGTCCCAGAGCTCGAAGCGCTGGCCCTGACCGACCAACACCACGCGCTTGTCGAGGTTCGCATAGCGACGCAAAGCGGGTGGCACCAGGATGCGACCCGCCGCGTCGAGCTCGACGTCGTCCGCGTGGCCGACGATCAGTCGCTGGATGGCGCGAATGCGCTCGTTGAACGAGGAAAGCGACATGAGGCGCGCCTGGATCGGCTCCCAAGCCGCAAGCGGGTAAAGCAGCAGGCAGCGGCTGGGATCGGCCGTAAGGATCATGCGCTGACTCGCGTGCGCCAGCAGCACATCGCGGTGGCGCGCAGGAATGGCGAGGCGTCCTTTGGCATCCAGGGCGAGCTGGGTGACGCCGCGAAAGACCGGCACGGCACCGTTGCCCGCCGGCCCCGCCGCTGTCGCTGACGCCCCACCTTCCACGCGTGCCTCCCTGCGGTTGAAGTAAGTGCTTGTTTACATGAGCATCCCGCTGGGGCGGTTATCCCACTTCAACCCACTTTTCTCCACTGGGCGCCACTATACGCCGCGCTTTCTGCGGCGGTCAACGCTTTTTCGTCGGAAGAACAAAGACTTAGCTAACATAAATACAACACAGAGATTATCGTTGTAAATTAATGTGTTATAGGCGACACTCAAAGTGATGGACGAGCAGATGACCGTTTGTCGCCCTCGCGGCCGGACGATCGTT
>DATKLH010000156.1:0-7602 GCA_035542515.1 Casimicrobiaceae bacterium | reverse complement strand
TGAGGAACTCGCCGCGCCGGATGTCGAGATCGAGGTCGTCGACCACGCGCGTGACGCCGTCGTAGGTCTTCCCGATGCCAGCGAAGCGAACGATGGTGTCGCCGGAGGGCATGTCACGGACTCAAAAGCGTTGTGAGTCTTGAGGTACGAGGTTCGAGCGTGCCCAGTCGCGCAGCCTCGTGAATCGATGACCAGCGATACGTTGCAACGCGCACGCTCATACCCGATACCCGAAAACGCCTTTGATCCTTTTCGGTCTACTCACACCAGCCGCTTCTCCCGGACCATCGCCCAGGTGTCGTCGAGCGCCTTGCCGAAGCAGGTGATCAACTCGTCGATCTCCGCTTCGCTGATGACCAATGGCGGACAGAACGCCACGTTGTCGCCCGGGAGGTTGCGCAGGATCGCCCCGTGCTGCTGCGCGCGCCTCACGAGATACGCCGCGACGCTTGCCTTCGGATCGAAGCCCTGCCGCGTCGACTTGTCGCGCACGATCTCGACCGCGCCGATCAATCCGACCCCGCGCGCATCGCCGATCAGCGGATGATCGGCGAACTCGCGGATCGCATTCTGCAAACGGGGCGCGATCCTGCGTACGCGACCGACGATGTCGCGCTCCTCGTAGATGCGCAGCGTCTCGAGCGCCACCGCCGCTGGAACAGGGTGTGCCGAGTAGGTGTAGCCGTGCCCGAAAATGCCGAGCTTGTCGCTTTGCCCGAGCAGCACGTCGTGAATCGCGCTGGAGACCATGGTCGCGGAGATCGGCATGTAGCCGGCCGACAGCCCCTTCGCGACGGTGACAATGTCGGGCTCGAGGTTGTAGGTCTGCGAACCAAACATGTTGCCGGTTCGCCCGAAGCCGCAGATCACTTCGTCGACGACGAACAGGATGTCGTACTTGCGCAGGATCGCCTGGATGCGATCGAAATACGTTGCCGGCGGAAGGATGACGCCGCCCGCGCCCATCACCGGCTCGGCGAAGAACGCGGCGATGGTGTCCGGCCCTTCGCGCAGGATCAGTTGCTCGAGCGAGTCCGCCAGGCGGGCGGCGAACGCCTCTTCGCTTTCGCCGCTCCGCGCGCCGCGATAGTAGTGCGGCGCATCGGTGTGCAGGATGCGATCGATCGGCAGATCGAAGTCGTCGTGCGCGAACGCGAGGCCGGTCAGGCTGGCGGTCGCGATGGTGACGCCGTGGTAGGCACGCTGGCGCGCGATGATCTTCTTCTTGCCCGGCCTGCCGAGCGCGTTGTTGATGTACCACGCGAGCTTGATTGCGGTGTCGTTGGCCTCCGAGCCGGAGTTGGCGAAGAGCGCCTTCGACATGCCTGCCGGAGCTATGCCGATCAGCCGCTCGGCGAGCTCGGTGGTCACTGCGGGCACCTTGCCTGCGAAGCTGTGATAGAACGGCAGCTCGAGCATTTGCCGGTACGCCGCTTCGGCGAGGCGCTTCTCCGAGAATCCCAGCGATGCGCACCACAAGCCGGCCATCCCTTCCAGGTAGCGGTGACCTTCGTCGTCGTGGACATAGACACCGTCGCCGCGCGTGATGACGAGCGGACCTTCGGTCTGCACCGCGCGGAGGTTGGTGGAAGGATGCAAGTGGAACGACTGGTCGCGGCGCGCCGCGGCGGTGTTGAGCGACATCGATCGAGCTCCTGGCAGTGTTGCGTGAATCAGGGGCGGATTGTTGGCCGAGCCGATGGGAGCGTCAACCATCCCGCTGCCGCGGGCGCCGGTAAGAGCACGCACCACGCGCGAACCGCGCGAGCGTAGTCTATGGCGAATCCACTGCAAGCCGGTCTGGTCGGCTCCGGCGAAACGTCTCGGCGCGACGCATTCGCCACCGGGCGCTGCGTACTATCCCGACAGCCGAGAGGTTGCCCAAGCCATGCCACAACTTCTTCATAGCGTCGCGTTCTGGATCGCGATCATCGTGGCGGCGCGCGTGGCCGTGTGCTATCCGCACAGCGCCTTTTCGCGCTTCCTGCTCTCTCGCATCGCCCCGACGCGGTCTGCCGGGGAGTCGCGCAGATGCTATCGCATGCGTTGCGCCTCGCTCGCCGTCGGCTGGTTCGCACAGGCCGCCGTGCTCGTATCGCTCGGCTGGGTAGCGCTTCGCTTCGACGCGTCACTGGCCGACTCGCTGTACTTCATGGTCATGTGGATCGCGGTGGTTCCGGCCGTCGCGACATGTGCGTTGCTAGTCGCGCTGTCGTCGCTCGCCCTCGCCTTGCTGACGCGGGAACCGAGCACTGCCGACCGTGCTCGCCTGGCGGCGCGAAAGTTGGGGAGCGCAGCATGAACGCCGAGGAACTTCGTGCGCTGCAAACACCGCTGAAGGAGCGATATCGTGCCGATCCCGGTGCGGGGCTCGTCACGTTGCGCGCGCGGGGCCAAGTCGGCGAGGGCCTGAGTTGCAAGATCGAGACGGGCAAGGGACCGGTCACCGCCGGACTGCATCCCGCCACCGGCGGCAGCGGACTCGCTGCCTGCTCGGGCGACATGCTGCTCGAGGCGCTGGTCGCGTGCGCGGGCGTCACGCTCAACGCCGTTGCGACAGCGCTTGGCATCGCGCTTCGATCGGCATCCGTCGAAGCCGAAGGCGATCTCGATTTTCGCGGCACGCTGGGCGTTGCCAAGGATGCGCCGGTCGGATTCAAGGATATTCGCTTGCGCTTCACGCTCGATACCGACGCGTCGCAAGAGCAGGTCGCAACGCTTCTCCGCCTCACCGAGCGCTACTGCGTGGTCTATCAGACGCTGGCCCGTCCGCCCGCGCTCACCCTCGAGTTGCGGACGGTGCCGCGCTGACTTGCCTCGCGAGATTGCGCATGTCGTTACTCGCATCGATCAAGCCGCGTCACGACCGATCGCGCATGCCGGGTTGCCGAAGCAGGCCGGTCAACGGTGCACGCGACGACCGACAAGCTGCACCCGGTGCGTGCATGGGCGAACGCTTGCAGGGCGCGCGTATCATCGAGGCGCTTCGATGATCTCTCTCCACATTCCTGGATGGCGGGACCTGCAACTCGAGCACCTGGTGCTCGATTACAACGGCACGCTCGCGATCGACGGCCGGCTGATCGCCGATGTCGAGCCCATCCTGCGCGAGCTTTCGCGCGATCTCGAGGTGCACGTGATCACCGCCGACACCTTCGGCACCGCGGCGAGCGGACTTGCGGGACTCGCTTTGCAGTTGGTCGTCCTTGCGCAAATCGATCAGGCGACGGCGAAGGCATCCTTCGTCGGCACGCTGGGCGTCGAGCGCGTGGTTGCGATCGGCAATGGACGCAACGACCGCGCGATGCTTCAGGCCGCGGCGCTCGGTATCGCCGTGCTGCAACGTGAGGGAGCGGCCGCGGAGACGATCGCGTCGGCGGACCTCGTCGCCAGCAGCATCGGCGATGCGCTCGATCTTTTGCGCAATCCCAAACGGCTGGTGGCAACCCTGCGCTCCTGACGATGCGATGTTCCCAGGCGCGAATGCCGCGCGTTCCATTGTTGCGCCGCATGCTCGCCGGGCACATCGCGAGCCGCAGTCGCTGCATCGGTCGCACAACGCGAGCTTGATTTCAGCGCTCGAAGCGCGTGCCTCGAGCGCGGCGCTGCGCTACGATTCCGGATGGCGTCGCCTCAGACCGCGACGAGCCCACATCGCACGAGGAGAACCGCATGAAATACGAAGGCAGCTGTCACTGCGGGAACGTCGCATTCGACGTGGAAGGCGACCTGACCGGCGTCATGGACTGCAACTGCTCGATCTGCTCGCGCAAGGGCTGGCTGATGTGGTTCGTTCCCATCGCGAACTTTCACCTGCGAACGCCCGACGACAACGCCGGCACCTATCTTTTCAATCGCCAGGTGATCAAGCATCGCTTCTGCAAGACTTGCGGAATCGATCCGTATTCGATCGGCGCCGACCGGCAGGGCAACGCGATGGCTGCGATCAATGTGCGCTGCCTCAAGGACGTCGACATCGCGTCTCTCCCGGTCAAGCACTTCGACGGCAAATCGCTGTAACCGCCGAGATGCTGATCCGGGCGCATGTGCGCAACCGACGCGATCGGCACGAAGTGATCCTGGATACCGCGGGCGTGGACCACTCGCTGTCGATTCCTCCGCGGGTCTCGGGCTACGGCTCTTCGGCCAATGGCGGCGAGCTCCTGTGCCTTGCGATGGCGACGTGCTATTGCAACGATATCTATCGCGAGGCCCAGCCGCTGCGGGTCGACGTAGTGAGCGTCGAGGTGTCGGCGGCCGCGGAGTTCGGATCGCCGGGGGAACCGGCCACGAAGCTGTCGTACGAGGTGACGGTGCATGCGCGAGCGAGCGAGGACGCGATCCGGCGCCTCATCGCGCGTACCGACGAGGTTGCCGAGATCCACAACACGCTGCGACTCGGACTGCCGGTGGTGCTCGCATCCGCGCACGCCGTCAGCGTAGCCGACGAGGAGTCCGCCGGATCGGCCGCACGCTGATCCCGCCACTGCGATGAAAAACCCCGCGATCCTCTATCCGATGTTCCTGCTCTGTGCATGGACGGCTCTGGTGCTCATGCTGGTCCCCATCGCGCGATTTCGCGCCGGGTTCCGCGGCGAGGTGCGGGTGAAGGACTTCCGCTACGGCGAATCGCAGGCGGTGCCCGGCGCGGTGAGCATTCCCAACCGCAACTACATGAACCTGCTCGAGCTGCCGGTGCTGTTCTACGTCGCATGCCTAACGCTGTATGTGACTGGCACGAGCACGACGCTGGCGCTTGTGCTTGCGTGGGCCTTCGTGGCATTGCGCATCGTCCACAGCGCAATCCATCTCACCTACAACAACGTCATGCACAGGCTTGCCGCCTTCGCAGCGAGTGCGACCGTCCTGGTCGCATTGTGGGTGGTGGCATTCGCCGCGATCCTGGATCAATCGCAAACATAGCGCGCGGCACCTATGGTTCGCGCGCCGCGCAGCGCGCGCCGCCAAAGCTTCGACGAGGAGACGACGCATGGGTGAGGAAGCCGGGTATCCGATCGAAGGCGGATGCGATTGTCGCAGCGTGCGCTACCGCATGCTGAGCCGCCCGCTGGTGGTGCACTGCTGTCACTGTCGCTGGTGCCAGCGCGAGACCGGCGCCTCGTTCGCGCTCAATGCCGTGATCGAAGCCGATCGCGTGCAGCTGATCAACGGCGAGCCCGAGGTCGTCTTGACGCCGTCGAACAGCGGCAAGGGTCAGAGGATCGCGCGTTGTCCGGGCTGCCGTATCGCGCTGTGGAGCAACTACGCGGGCGCTGGCGACGCGATGCGCTTCGTGCGGGTGGGAACGCTGGACGATCCCGATCGGCTGCCGCCCGACATCCACATCTTCACCTCGACCAAGCAGCCGTGGGTCGTGCTGCCGCCGGACACGCCGGCCGTTCCCGAGTACTACGATCGCAACAAGTACTGGCGCGAAGACAGCCCGCGTCGTCGCGAAGCTCTGCTTGCGACGCGTAACCGGCCATCCGCCTAGCGATCCGATCCCGCACATGCCGAAGTCACATCGCTTGCAGTACCGACGTCGCCTCGCAAGGATTCGACCATGAACGGACACGCGGCCTGGTTCTACTGGGCGCTGTTGTCGGCCTCGTTTGCAGCGCTCACGGCCATCTTCGCAAAGATCGGACTGGAGGGCGTCGACTCCGACCTCGCGACGCTCATCCGTACCTTCGTGATCATGCTGGCGCTCGGCGCATTCGTGTACGGAACCGCGAAGTGGACCAATCCGCTGGCGCTGTCGCCGCGCACGTTGCTATTCCTGGTGCTCTCGGGCCTCGCCACCGGCGCGTCGTGGGTCTGCTATTTCCGCGCGCTCAAGTTGGGCGACGCGTCGCGCGTCGCGCCGATCGACAAGCTCAGCGTCGTGCTCGTGGCCGTGTTCGCCGTGGTGTTTCTCGGCGAGAGACCGGGCTTGCGCGACTGGACCGGCATCGCGCTGGTGGCTGCCGGCGTGGTCGTGCTCGGCCTGCGGCGCTGATTGCGGTGCACGATTGTCGTGCCGGCCGGCCCGGTTCATACTGGCATGCAATACGCCACTCCGGCGCGCCTCCTTCGCGTCCCGAACCCGCGTCGCCATGCAGCCGCTGATCGTCCTGCTGTTCCTGCCCTGCCTGATCGGTCTCGCCGCCCGTTTGACCTTTCGCGAGACATCCACGGCGCTGCTGCTCGCCACGCTCGCGTCGCCGCTGGTGGTGTACGGCTGCATCGTCGCGCTGAATCCCAACGATTCGTGGAACTGGCTCGCCGCCCTGCTCGTCGCGCCGCTGGTGGTCGCGATGGCGCTCAGCACCGTCCTGATCGGCTCGGGTCGCCGCCGCACGCGGCAGCAACGTCGATGGCATCACTCGACGTTGCACCATTCCCATTGAGCTCGACGCTGCGGTCGATGGCGATGCGTGGCGGCTCTCCCGATGAGATTCGCGCCATCGCAGGCGAGCTCCTGGCGCTGCTCGAACGCGAGCATCGCGTGGTCGACGGCGAGATCGCGCAGTATCCCAAGCCGATCCCGCGCTGCGACGCGCAGTTCAACTTCCTCTACGACCAGCGCAGCGCGCTGAGCGAGCCGATCGCGTGGCTCCGCGAAGCGTTGCGCGGCCATGACAACGAAGAGATCGTGCGCGCTTGCACACGAGTCGCATCGCGCGTGCCGTGCACGCAAGCCGAGCACGAAAGCGCAGTGCGCGCGCGTCTGCGCGACGCCCTGGCCTCTGCGGACGCCGCGCGTTGATGGACGAGCGCGTCGCCGCGCCGCGCACCGCGCATATCGCGATCGACCGGGCGATCGAACGGCTTCGAGCCACCGCGGGAACCCGGGCGGTTCCGCTGTTCGAGCACGCCTCGCTGCTCATCGAGTACTACGCTCCGCGCGGCGTCGATACGCAGCAGCCGCACACGCGTGACGAGGTCTACGTCATCGCGCGCGGGCGCGGGACTTTCTACGATGGAACGACGCGTCGACGCTTCGAGGCCGGCGACCTGCTGTTCGTCGCCGCAGGGATCGAGCACCGCTTCGAGGCGTTCAGCGAAGACTTCGGCGCCTGGGTGATGTTCTACGGTCCGCAGGGCGGGGAGCGCCCCTGACGTGACCGGAACGGGTGTCAACGCGCAGCGCGAGTCGCGGACCGATAGCAACGCGCCGCGCACGATCCTTCGCACGCCACGCCTGCGGTTGCGCCTGCTCGATGCGGCGGATGCACCGTTCATCCTCGAGTTGTTGAACGAACCGGGGTGGCTGCGCTTCATCGGCGACAAGCACGTGCGCACGACCGAGGAGGCGGTGCGTTACATCGAGCGCGGTCCGCTCGCGATGTTCGAGCAGAACGGCTTCTGCCTGTACTGCGTCGAGCGCGCAAGCGATGGTGCGCCGATCGGGATGTGCGGCCTGATCAAGCGCCAGGCACTCGATGACGTGGATCTCGGCTTCGCGTTCCTGGAGAGGTACGGCCGCCAGGGTTACGCGCACGAGTCGGTCATGGCCGTCATGACCTACGCGCGTTCGGCGCTGGGTCTCGCGCGCATCGTCGCCATCGTCGCTCCGGACAACGAGCGATCGGTGAACCTGTTGCGCAAGGCGGGATTCGC
>DATKLH010000155.1:0-2895 GCA_035542515.1 Casimicrobiaceae bacterium | reverse complement strand
ATCCGACGAGCTTAACTTCGTGGTCGACGAACGATTGCGCGGAAAAGGAATTCGGCATCCTCGATGGACTCACCAAGTTCGGCATCCAGCAGCACTATCCCGAGTTGCACGAGCAGCGTCGATCAGTGGGCAAGTTCTATTTCCGACCGCCCGGCGGAGAGAGCTGGTGCGACGTCATCCTGCGGCTGCGAAGCGTCATCGAGACCATCACCCGCGAGCACCGGCGCGAACGCGTGCTGGTCGTGACCCATCAGGTGATCGTGAACTGCTTCCGCTACCTGCTCGAGCGCATGGACGAACGCCAGATCCTCGAGATCGATCAGAAGGCCTTGCCTGCTCGGGCTCCGGCGACGTGCTCGCAGGACTGATCGCGGGATTACTCGCACGCGGCGCGTCATTGCGACAGGCGGCTGCGTTCGGCGTCGCGCTGCACGCCAAGGCCGGCGAGATCCTCGTTCGGAGGCACGGTCGACTCGGCTTTCTTGCCCGAGAGCTCGCCGCCGAAGTGCCCACGTTGATGCAGATGCTTGCCGAATCGAGCTCGCAACGCGATACCGCCGCTGAGCGCGCGCGCACTCACGCATCGACGCACGACAGCGAGACGAACGACATCGAAATGCCCGCGACGGGCGGAGTGTGAGCGCGAGTGGCCGAGGACGATTCACGCACGCGAGCCGATGAACCATCGGCTGAGGCCCGAACGATGGCGCTCGCCTTTGGCGCGTCACTCCCCGGTGGGCTCGTCTACCAGCCGGGGTTTCTGACATCCGAAGAGGAAGCCGAGCTGCTCGAAGCCATCGGCGGCTTGACGCTGCACGAGGCCACGTACAAGTCCTACAGCGCGAAACGACGCACGGCGAGCTTTGGTTCGAGCTATGACTTCGATCGCAACGAGCTCGAGCCCGCTCCACCGCTGCCGCAGTTCCTGTATCCGTTGCGCCACAAGGTGGCCGCGTGGCTCGGGATGCGCAGCGACGCGTTCGTGCATGGACTCGTGACCGAATACAGGGCGGGGACATCGCTGGGATGGCATCGCGACGTGCATCAGTTCGGCGTGGTCGTTGGCGTATCGCTCGCTGCGCCGTGTCGCATGCGGTTCCGTCCCTACCCGCCGCGCGGAGGCCGCGATCCGAACACGTTCGCACTCGAGCTCCAGCCGCGCTCGGCGTATGTGCTTCAGGGCAACATTCGTTGGCGCTGGCAGCACAGCATCGCGCCGACCAAGGCGCTGCGTTATTCGATCACGCTACGCACCGCGGCGGGCGATCGGCGTGCCGGTGCGCCGGAGTCCTGATCGAGCGGACTGATCACCGCGCGCCCTCCACGATTGAGCACGTGGGTGTAGATCATGGTGGTCGAGACTTGTGCGTGGCCGAGCAGCTCCTGCACCGTGCGGATGTCGTAGCCGGATTCGAGCAGGTGCGTCGCGAACGAATGACGCAATGTGTGAGGCGTGGCGAGCTTCGCGATCCCCGCATCGCGCACCGCTTGGCGCATCGCGCGCTGGAAGGCCTGATCGCTCAGGTGATATCGCGCAACGACGCCGCTGCGCGGATCGGTGGAGAGGCGATCGGCGGGAAATACGTACTGCCAAACCCATTCGCGCGCCGCGCCCGGATACTTGCGGGCCAGGGCGTGGGGCAGCACCACGATGCCGTAGCCGCGCGCGAGATCGGCGTCGTGAATGCTACGTGCACAGCGAAGTTGCTTCCGAAGCGCCGCACGCAGACCAGCTGGCAACATGGTCACCCTGTCCTTGGCCCCCTTGCCATCGCGCACCACGATTTCGTTGCGATCGAAGTCGACGTCCTTGACGCGCAAGCGGACCGCTTCCATCACGCGCATACCGGTGCCATACAAAAGCGCTCCGATCAAACGATGCGTGCCGCGGAGGCTAGCGAGGACGGCGCGCACTTCGGAACGCGTCAGCACGATCGGCACGTGCGTGGTCTGTCGCGCACGGACGATGTTCGATAGCCACGGCAGCTCGTAGCCGAGCACTTCCTTGTACATGAACAGCAGCGCGCTTTGCGCCTGGTTCTGCGACGCGGCAGCAAGGTTCAAATCGATGGCGAGGTGGGTCAGGAACGCCTCGACATGCTCCGCCCCGAGTTCCGACGGATGTCGCTTGCCGTGGAAACGCACGAAGCGTTTAATCCATTCCAGGTAGGCATGCTCGGTGCGGATGCTGTAGTGCTTGGCGCGGATGCGGTCACGGACGCGGTCGAGGAGGCGCGGGCCGGCTGAGTGGCTGACTGGCTTGTCGATGTCGGCCGTCATGGCGTACGAGGGGGCCGAACGAGGGTTAAGGCTGAACCACGCCGATCCGCATTAGGACGCGCTAAAGCTGAACCAAGCGATGATTCTTCGACCGTTTTTGCTCGCCCTCCATAGGCCGTTGGGCCTAGTGACGGTCTTGAAGCCGTCAATTAGGATTGATAGTTCTCGTTAGGCCGCTTAGTGGTCATCGCGCGCATGCGATTCGCGCATCTTGCCCTAGCACGCGCCTGATGGTTTGCGCGCAACGGTCCGCCCGCCGCGCCCGAACTCATAGCTGGATCACTGGCTCACGTTAATGGCGGGCGCGTCTGCGCCGGTGGCGCTTCCCTGATCCGCCGCCCCCTGCTCCTGGCACGCTTGCGGCGGAGCGTTTGCGCAGCGTCGGTATTCGCGCTCCGCTCGTCGCTGCGGAGTTGCGGGTGGCAGGTCTTCGGCGCAGCATCTTCGCCATGCGAAGCACTGGCGGCCTAACAACGCGCTCAACCGGACGCGCCGTGTACGTTCCTTGGCTTTCGGCGGCTGTCGGTGGCGGCGCGCCGGTTAGCTTCGCTCGTTAGGCCACATGGACACAGACGAGGCGCGTCGCGTTGCAAAGGAATTCCTTGCACCCTATCG
>DATKLH010000154.1:0-6560 GCA_035542515.1 Casimicrobiaceae bacterium | reverse complement strand
CATGTCCGGACTGAGCGAACGCTTCTCGTGCAGCAGCTCCGAGACGGTGAGCCGCGACACGTCAAGCCGCTGCGCAAACTCGGTTTGCGTCATCTTGAGCGCCGGCAAGATGTCCTCGCGCAGCAACTCGCCAGGATGCGTCGGGGGGCGCGTGCGATCACGAAGAGAAGCCATCAGTGGTAGTCCTCAAGGTCGACGTCGATGGCGTCCTCGCCATCGAATTGAAATGTGATTCGCAGATTGCCGGTGACGGTGAGGCTGTAAGTCCCCGCGCGATTGCCCTTCAGTGCGTGGAAGCGATAGCCGGGCAGGTCGACGTCTCCAGGTTGTGAAGCCGCCTCCAGCACATCCAGCATGCGGCGGATGCGATCCGCTGACCGCGCCGGGATGCCGCTATGGTTGCCCTTCCGGAAGAATCGCTCCAGCCCTTTGTGCCGGAATCCGCGAACCATGATATGCGATACATTACACTGTAATGCGCCGCATGTCAAAGCATATCGAGATGCTTGGATCGAGCATCATTGCGCAGCCTCGCGCATCTCGCGCACTGTCGCCCCGTCGCGCGCAGCGACGAGCACGCGTTCGTACCAGATCATCAGCTCGCGTCGCGCGCGCAGTGCGCGTTCGGCCTTCTCGTGCATGTGCGGCGCTCTGCGCTTCGCCTTCTCGAGGATCGGAGCGACGATCGGCGCCTCGATCCTCGACAGCGGTAGGTCCATCAGGTCATCCAGATGGCTGAGCAGAATCGCGTCGACCTGCTTGCGATACTTCTCGGACCAACCTTGCTGTCGCGTCTCGTGCTCGACCCACGCCATCGATGTTGCGCGAAAGGTCGCCTTCGTGTCGGCGCGCTTCTTCGCGCGCGCTACGCGCGGATGCTCATTGTTCGCGAGCTTCTTTTCCTGCTCGTCGCGCTGCTCGCGCGCATCAGCGAGAGCGAGCTTCGGGTACTTGCCGAGCGTAAGCGTCTGCGGCTTTCCGTCCCACCGGAACCGGTACTGCCACGAGCGCTTCCCGGACGGCGCGACGTACAAATAGAGGTTGCTACCATCGGGCAGGCGATACGGCTTGCCATCGTCGGCCGCCTTCGCCGAATCGAGGGCTCGAGCTGAGAGTGGCTCCTTGGCCATTCCGGCTTACCGCCGTGCCATCGGTCGATGTCAATGGACCGCCATAGAGGGCACGAACCTGCTCGCATCTTCTGGAGCAAGTTTGTTCATAGTGCGTTGTGGAGGCGGAGGTCGGAATCGAACCGGCGTAGACGGCTTTGCAGGCCGCTGCATGACCACTCTGCCACCCCGCCTTGAGGGGTTCGGCGCCTGACGTCGAGCAAGCGCCGGTCAAACGAAAAGGGAGAGCCGCCGCGAAGTGCTGACGCGCTCTCCCTTCACAGGAAAACTGGAGCGGGAAACGAGTCTCGAACTCGCGACCTCAACCTTGGCAAGGTTGCGCTCTACCAACTGAGCTATTCCCGCGTCGAACGGCCTTGAATTGTATCAGAAAGTCCGCGCGGGTCAAAAGATGGCGCGGGCGCACTTCGTCGTCCGCGCACAGGTCATCTGCTCCCGTGCATCGCACCCATCAGTCCATGACATGCGCGATGGCGTCGGCGACGTACTCGATGTTGCGGCTGTTGATCGCGGCCACGCAGATGCGGCCGGTGTCCACCGCATAGATCGAGTATTCGTTGCGCAACCGGTCGACCTGGTCCTTGCGCAGACCCGAGTACGAGAACATGCCGCGCTGCTGGGTGATGAAGCTGAAGTCGCGGCCCGGTAGCTTGTGCTGCAGCTTGGCGAACAGCGTGTCGCGAACGTTGCGGATGCGCTCGCGCATGCCGCCGAGCTCGACTTCCCACAGGTCGTGCAACGCAGGCGTGGTGAGCACCATCGAGACGATCTGACCGCCGTGCGTGGGCGGGTTCGAATAGTTCGACCGCACCACACGCTTCAGTTGCGACAGCACGCGACCCGCCTCGTCCCGATCGCCGCCGAGCACGGACAACGCGCCGACGCGCTCGCCGTACAGCGAAAACGACTTCGAGAACGAGCTCGCAACGAACAGCGGACCCGGCGTTGCCGCGAACTTGCGCACCGCTTCGCCATCGGCTTCGACACCATCGCCGAAACCCTGGTAAGCGAGATCGAGGAACGGCAGGACGCCGCGCTCGCGCGTGACCTGCACGATACGGTCCCATTGCTCGGGCGTCGGATCCACACCCGTGGGATTGTGACAGCACGCATGCAGCACAATGATCGCGCCCGCCGGCATCTTCTGCACGCTCTCCAGCATGCCGTCGAAGTCGAGGCCGCGCGTCTTCGCATCGTAGTAGCGGTACGAATTGACGACGAACCCCGCACCCTCGAACAGCGCGCGATGATTCTCCCAGCTCGGATCGCTGATGTAGACCGTCGAGCCGGGCGCGAAGCGATGCAGGAAGTCGGCGCCGACCTTCAGCGCCCCGGTGCCGCCGAGCGCCTGGACCGTCACCGCCTTGTTGAGCGCGACGGCCTCGCTGCCGGGCCCGAAGACGATCTGCTGCACCGCTCGGTCGTACGCGGGAATGCCGTCGATGGGAAGGTACACGCGCGGCGCGGCTTTGTCGGTCAACTCGCGCTCGGCCCGGCGCACGCATTCGAGCAGCGGGACCTTGCCGTTGTCGTCGTAGTACACGCCCACTCCGAGATTCACCTTGTGCAGGTTCGGGTCGGCTACGAACGCTTCGGTGACGCCGAGAATCGGATCGCGCGGCGCGAGGTCGACGCTGCCGAACAGCGAGGCGGAAAGCGGGGCGTTCATGGACGTTGCGGCTCGGGTTGTGTTAAACGCGTATTGTACCGCGCCGGTGCGCTGGCGAAGGTCCGAGCAACGCGTGCTCCCGCGCGCGCGCCGGCTCGCATGAAACGCCTCAACGCTCCCGTGGTCCCAACGCGATGGCCCGCTCCGACACCCGTCTCGAACCTGCTCCGAAGATCCCGCCAGTCACCGCGCTGCGCACCGTTGCGCGCGTGGGACGTTTCCTCCGCCCGTATAGGCAACAGGTCGTCTACGCGGCGATCGCGCTGATCGTGGCTGCGGGCGCGGTGCTCGCGGTCGGGCAGGGATTGAAGTTCGTTGTCGATCGCGGATTCGCCGCAGGCGATGCGAGCGAGCTCGATCGAACGCTCGGCGTGATGCTTGGCGTGGTGGTGGTGATGGCCGTCGCGACCTACACGCGCTTCTACTTCGTCTCATGGCTCGGCGAGCGCGTCACGGCCGATCTGCGTCGCGCCGTGTTCGACCATCTGTTGTCGCTTCCGCCGGCTTTTTTCGAGCTGACCCGCACCGGCGAAGTGATCTCGCGCCTGACCAACGACACCACGATGCTGGAAACGGTCGTCGGATCGAGCGCGTCGATGGCGATCCGCAACCTGCTGCTGCTCATCGGCGGGCTGGTGATGCTGGCGCTCACGAGCCTGAAGCTGACGCTCCTCGTTCTCGCCGGCGTGCCCGTCGTCGTGGTGCCGATACTGCTGTTCGGTCGTCGCGTCCGGCGACTCGCGCGGGCGAGCCAGGATCGCATCGGTGAGGTCGGCGCCTATATCGACGAAGCGCTGCACGAGATCCGTACGGTGCAGGCGTACGGTCACGAGGACCACGATCGGCGCGCCTTCGACGAGCGTGTCGAATCGGCGTTCGGCACGGCGTTGCGGCGCATTCGGCAGCGCGCTCTGCTGGTGGCAACCGTCATCCTGCTGGTCTTCGGCGCCGTCGGCATCATCCTCTGGATCGGCGGACACGACGTGGTCGCCGGTCGCATCACCGGCGGACAACTGTCGGCATTCGTCTTCTACGCCGTGATCGTTGCCGGCGCGGTGGGCACCATCAGCGAAGTCATCGGCGATCTGCAGCGCGCCGCCGGCGCGACCGAGCGGTTGTTCGAGTTGCTTGCCGTCGCGCCCGACATTCGCGCGCCCGAGCATCCGCTCCATTTTCCGCACGTATCGAACGGAACCGTCGAGCTGGACAACGTCACGTTCCACTATCCATCGCGTCCCGACGCGGCCGCGCTCGATCGCCTGACGCTGTCGGTGAACGCCGGCGAGAAGGTTGCGCTGGTGGGTCCATCGGGCGCGGGCAAGACCACGGTCTTCCAGTTGCTGTTGCGCTTCTACGACCCTCAGCAGGGGCGAGTGCTCATCGACGGCATCGACCTGCGGGCCGCCGATCCGCGCGAAGTGCGACGGCAGCTCGCGGTGGTTCCGCAGGATCCGGTGATCTTCGCCAACAGCGTGCTCGAGAACGTGCGCTACGGCCGACCCGACGCCAGCGACGCCGAGGTGCGTGCGGCCTGCGATGCAGCGTATGCCACGGAATTCGTCGATCGACTGCCCGACGGCTTTCGCAGCTTCCTCGGCGAGCGCGGCGTGCGTCTGTCCGGCGGCCAGCGACAAAGACTCGCGATTGCGCGCGCGATCCTCGCGGACCGGCCCATCCTGTTGCTCGACGAAGCGACCAGCGCGCTCGACGCCGAGAGCGAGCGCGTGGTTCAGCTCGCGCTCGAGCGCTTGATGCGTGGCCGGACGGTACTGATGATCGCGCACCGCCTGGCGACGGTGCGCCACGCGGATCGCATCGCGGTGCTCGAGCACGGTCGGCTGATCGCCATGGGACGCCACGAGGCGCTCGTCCGCGACAATGCCCTGTACGCGCGGCTTGCCGCGTTGCAGTTCGGCGAGCGATCGACGCCCGCAGCGATTGCGGAGGAAGGAAGCTGACGCGGGTTGCGATACTCCTTACGATTATGCGCCGCCGGCCAAGCCGCGCCTTCGCTTCATCCTAGAGCGGCGCGCACATGATCACCGCGTCGGGTCCATAGCCCTCGGGCGTCCAACCCTGCGCGATCATCGCGGCGCGCGTGGCGAGGCTCGTCGTGAAGCGATGGTTGGGAGCAGCGCCCATGCCCTGGTTGAACAGGCGATAGACCGGTTGCGTCGCCGGCGGGCAGGCTCCGGTGATCGTATCGGGGACAGGGATGTTGAACACGAGACCTTCGAGCTGCCAGTTCGGATTGCGTTGCACGTTGGTGCATTCGTCGGGGCCGGCGGTGTAGAAGTGCGAGCTCTTCGGTGCGAAGGTGGTGCTGAAGAAGCGGCAGACCGGATGCGTTCCCACCTGATCGGCGGTGTAGACGTTGAACGAATCGCCAGTGCGCGTCCAGCCGGCGAAAGTGCCGTTGTCGAGCTTCGCGATCTCGTCGGGAATCGCCGTCACGAAGTAGTGGTCGAACGCGGCATGATGGTATTCGATCGCGGCGACCTTCGGCGCGGGCACTGGGTCTAGACGAAACGCCTGCGCGCACACGAGCGGTCCGGTGCAGCTCATCGCTACGATCTGGCCCGCGTCGTTGACCGCGCTCGCGGTGCTTAGCATCGCGCCGTTCAACCCGGAGGTTACTGCGTTGAGATCGATCATCGCGCCACCGGCGTAGACGAATGCACGCAACGTACCCTGGCCGTCGGTGGACTCTCCAACGATCGCGCCGCTCGCGCTGATCGCGAACGCCCTGCTCACGGTTCCACCCAGCGTGCCGAGGTCGGCCATGACCGCGCCATCGTGGAAGAACGCATGGGGCCCTGCATCGCCGGCGAGAAACGCCTCTCCGACGACGCGGCCGCTCGCGTCGATGCCGTGCCCTATGCTCACTCGGCCGCCTAGCGTCCCGAGGTCGCTGAGGCCGCCGCTGTCGTAGCGGAACGCGTGAGCATCCTGCGACGGGACATGCGCGTAACCGGTCACGTCGCCGAACACGTTGACCGCGTACGCCTGGCTAAGGGCACCGCCAAACGTGCCCAGGTCTGTGAACATGCCGCTAGCGGCGAGGTACCGGTAAGCACGCGCCGAGCCGCCCGGACGCGTGTAGGCGCCGACGACGTCGCCCGCCGCGTTGATGCCGTATCCATTGCCGATCGTCGCGCCGAGTGCCGGATCGAGATCGGCGATGCCTGCAGCGCCGAAGACAACCGCGTGCAACTGCGCGCCGCCGGACGCGTTCGACGCTCCGGCAACCTGGCCGCTATCGTTGATCGCGTAACCGAAGCTCTGGGTGCCGCCGAGCAACGTTCCGAGGTTCACGAGCGTGCCGTCGCGATACGCGAATGCGTGCCTGTGTGCCGCACCGGCGGCGTCGGTATCGGCCCAGCCGGCGACCTGTCCGCTGGCGTTGATCCCGGTGCCATAAACCGATGCTCCGCCCAGCGACCCCAGGGGCACGGCGACGTATGCGGGTGCCGCGGCAGCGGCTTGGCAGACGGCGAGCAATGCGAATGGGAGCCAACGAACCATGACGGCACCTCCCTGCAATCGGCTGGGCGAGTCTAACACCGTCAGGTTGCCGAAAGCTGCGCGCCGCCGGGGCGAATATTCGCACTCCAGTTGCGCAATCGTACAAGACACGACGAGCGCCTAGAACGTCGAGTGGCGAAGGGCATCTCCGGCCCCATATAATATTGGGTTCGCCCTTGCATCCATCGCCCAGGAATGATCGTCCGCTTTCCCAACAGCCCCTACGAGCTCCACCA
>DATKLH010000153.1:0-2359 GCA_035542515.1 Casimicrobiaceae bacterium | reverse complement strand
TTGATCCGTAGACGCAGCGACCGACCCGCGTGGGCCGGCTCGCCCGATCCGCCGGCCATGGGATGGGCGCACCACCCGCACCCGCTGCCACTCCGGACACCCCGCACCGGTCATGGCCCTTACCCGCTCGCTCAGCCGGCTCGAAATCGCGACGGTTCAGAACACCGTTGGCGAACTGCCCGTCCGGGACGGGTATACCTCGCTCTCCCAACGCAAGCTCAACTGGCTCACCACGCCGCTCGCCTACGTCGACCACGATCAGCGCTATCGCTTCGCGAACAAGGCGATGCTCGAATGGCTCGGCAAGCGCACCGAGGACGTGGTCGGGCGCGAGGTGATCGAGGTCGTCGGCCGCGACGTCTATCAGCTCTACCAGGCCTACGTCGAGGCCGCGCTGTCCGGCGAGCGGACCGGCTTCGAGCGACAGCTCGTGACGCCCGGCCGGCCGCCGATCTGGATCCGGGTCGACTATCACCCCGATCGAACCGACAAGGGGCTCGTTCGCGGCTTCCTGGTCACCTATGCGGACGTCGACCACCTGCGCAAGCTCGAGCTCGAGGCGGGCCAGCGCGAGCATCGGTTGCGTCTGGTCACCGACAGCGTCGGGCTCCCGATCGTGTACTTCGATCGGCAACTCAAGCTCCGTTTCGCCAACCGCCCGTTCGCGGACTGGATCGGGGTCGCTGCCGATGACCTGTTGGGTCACGGCCTGCGCGACATCCTGAGCTCGGATGCGCTCAATGAGATGCAGGGCTACGTCGAGCGTGCGTTCGCAGGTGCCACCGTCTCGTACGAGCGACGCGAGCGCAAGGCCTCGGGTGATCTGCGCTGGGTTCGCATCACGTTGTTCCCCGATCGCGAGGTCAGCGGCCGCGTGGGCGGCGCATTCGCGGTGTGGAACGACATCGACGACGACGTGCGCATCCGCGAAGCGCTGAAGGAACAACAGGCACAGGTCCGGCTGTTCGCGGACAACATTCCCGGCCCGATCGCCTACCTCGATCGCAGCCTGCACTACACCTTCGTCAACCAGGCGTTCGCGAACTGGGTGTGCAAGCCGCAGGACGAGATCTACGGCAAGACGCCGTTCGAGATCATGTCGAGCGACGTCGCGTCGTTCCTGCGCCCGATCCTCAAGCGCGCACAGGCCGGCGAGCACGTCGAATACGAGCGCATCGGACATACCGCGATGGGCAACCGGCGCTGGTTGCACGGTCGCGTCGCGCCCGACCTCGACGCGAGCGGCAAGGTGCGCGGGCTGTATTGCACCGAATACGACATCCACGATCTCAAGCTCACCGAGCAGGCGCTGGCCGCGCGCGAGGAGCAGCTGCGGCTTTTCACCGACAACATTCCCGAGCCGGTCGTCTACCTCGATGCGGAGCGTCGCTACGTGTTCGTCAACGAATCGTTCGTGCACCTGTACGGCGTGTCGCGCGAGCAGGTGATCGGCAAGCGCCCCGAGGAAGTGGTCGGGGTCGATGTCGCGCAGGTGCTCGTCCCGTCGGGAAGCCATTCGCCCGGATCGGAGGCGCTGACCTACGAGCGTGCGGTGGTCGATGCGAACGGTCGCACGCGCTGGATTCGCGCGCGTTGCGTGCCCGACCTGTACTTCGACGGGACGGTGAAGGGCGAGTACGTAGTCGGTCACGACATCACCGACCTCAAGGTCGCGCAGGACGCGCTGGCGGCGCGCGAAAACCAGCTGCGCGCGATCATGGACGGCGTGCCCGCGCCGGTGGCGTACATCGATCGCGACGAGCATTGCCACTACGTCAACCGCACCTTCCTGCAATTCTTCGGGCTTTCCGCGCAGGAGATCGGCCAGATGCGGCTGGCCGACGTCGTCGGGCACGGCATCTACCAGAGCGCGCAGGCGATGGTGTCGCGCGCGCTGCAAGGCGAATCGACGGCGTTCGATCGCCTGGTGCCAGGCGCCAACGGCGTTCGCCGCTGGATGACCATCCGCGTGGTTCCCGACCCGGGCATCAACGGGGAGGTGCACGGCGCGTTCGTGCTGATGAACGACATCCACGGCTTGAAGCAGGCGCAGGAGGCACTGCGCGCTTCGGAAGCCGAGTTGCGGCTCATCATGGACAACGTGCCGGCGCGCGTGAGCTACATCGATCGCGATTACCGCTACCGCTTCCTCAATCGCCATAACGAAGTGTGGCTCGGCGAGAACCGCCGCGACCTCGCCGGCCGGCGCGTCGCGGAAGTCGGCGGCGAAGACCGCTTCGTCATGCTGCAGCCGTTGTTCGAGCGCGTGCTGAAGGGCGAGATCATTTCCACCGAGCTGATGCTGCCGCAGCCCGACGGCGGCGCGAAGTGGGAGTCGATCCACTACGCGCCCAACCGC
>DATKLH010000152.1:0-3923 GCA_035542515.1 Casimicrobiaceae bacterium | reverse complement strand
ACGTTCGATGCGGTTGTAGTGGTCAACTATCTGCATCGGCCGACCTTCGCTCACCTGCTCGACGTCCTGGGCCCCGCGGGAACCTTCATCTACGAGACATTTGCACAAGGCAACGAACGGCACGGCCGTCCACGCAATCCTGACTTCCTGCTGGCGCCCCACGAGCTGCTCGAACGCACGCACGGCCGACTGCGTGTGGTTGCCTTCGAGCAGGGCGAGATCGGTACGCCGGAGCATCTCGCCGTCGTCCAAAGGATCGCGGGGGTCGGCTGGCAATCGCCTTGGCCGCCTGCATTGCCCGATGCCTGAGGATGTACCGCTTGTGTCGGGCAACGGCGACGCTGCCGGCGGTTGTCGGCCTTGCTTCCGCTTACCCGGAACCCGAAGTCGCGCGCGACGCACAAATGATCACGCACCGTGGGGATCGGTTAAAATCGTCTCTTTGCCGGAAAGCCTGATGCCATGTTGACGGGAAGCCTCGTCGCGATCGTGACGCCGATGGAGCCGGGCGGCGCGCTCGATCTCGCGGCGCTGCAGCGTCTGATCGAATTTCACGTGGACAACGGCACGGCCGCGATCGTCATCGTCGGCACGACCGGCGAATCGCCCACCGTGGACGTCGAGGAGCACTGCACGCTCATCCGCATGGCGCTGCAGTTCGCCGGTGGGCGCATACCGGTCATCGCCGGCACCGGCGCGAACTCCACCGCCGAGGCGATCGAGCTCACGCGCTTCGCCAAGAGCGTGGGTGTCCACGCGTGCCTGTCGGTGGTTCCTTATTACAACAAGCCGACGCAGGAAGGCTTGTATCGGCACTTCGCCACCATCGCGGAGGCGGTCGATCTTCCGATCCTGCTCTACAACGTGCCGAGTCGCACCGTCGCGGACCTGAGCAACGAGACGATCCTGCGGCTGGCCAAGATTCCGAACATCGTCGGACTCAAAGACGCTACATCGGATCTGGTGCGTCACATGAACCTGGTCGCGCGCCTGCGCGGTCGCGACTTCGCGCTGTATTCGGGCAACGACGACACGGCGCTGCCGTACATCCTGGTCGGCGGGCATGGCGTGATCTCGGTGACCGCGAACGTTGCACCCAAGGGCGTTGCACAGATGTGCGCGGCGGCGCTGCGCGGAAACATCGCAGAGGCGCGCTCGCACAACGAGAAGCTGCTCGCGCTGAACACCAGGCTGTTCGTCGAAGCGAACCCGATTCCCGTGAAATGGTCGCTCGCCGAGATGGGCCTCATCAGCAATACGCTGCGGCTGCCGCTGACGCCGCTTTCCCCGCAGTATCACGACACCGTTCGCGCCGCCCTGCGCGAAGCGGGCTGTCTCGAGCAACAAAGGGTTCCTGCACGATGAAAGTTTCGCTCTGGCCGTTGCGCGTTTGCGCAGTCCTAGCAGTCGCAGCAAGCGTGGCCCTCACGGGCTGCGAATCGATGTCCCTCAGCTCGCTGTCCAAGCGGGTCGACTACAAGTCGGCCGCCGAGGCGCCGTCGCTCGAGTTGCCGCCCGACCTGACCACGCCGCGATACGACGATCGTTTCGCGACCAACTCCGCGTCGGGCGTTGCCGCGCAGGCCGCGACGCGGCCGAAGATGAGCGACCTGCTGCCCACCAATCCCGATGCGCGCATCGCGCGCGGCGGTACGGAGCGCTGGCTGGTCGTGCGTGCGACCCCCGATCAGGCGTGGAACATCGTCCACCAGTTCTGGCTCGACAACGGGTTCGTGATCGCGCAGGACCAGCCCGCGCTCGGCGTGATGGAAACCGACTGGGCCGAGAATCGCGCCGACATCCCGCAGGACTTCCTGCGCAAATACGTCGGGAAGTACATCGACGCGTTCTACACGACCTACAAGCGCGACAAGTTCCGTACGCGCGTGGAGCGCGGCGCCGAACCGGGCACCACCGAGATCTACATCTCGCATCGCGGCATGGAACAGGTGCCGACCACCAAGATCGACAACGTGCAGGGTGCGGGCTTCGCGTGGGCGTTGATGCCACCCAATCCCAACCTCGAAGCCGAGATGCTGTCGCGCCTGATGATGCGCTTCGGCGCGCCGGAGACCGAAGCGGTCGCCGAAACGCGTCCCAATGCGACCGTCAACAGTCCCGAGCACGCGCGCCTGACCGTGGCCGACGGCGTGCCGCGGCTCTACGTCGACGATCCGTTCGATCGCGCATGGCGTCGGGTCGGTCTTGCGCTCGACCGCACCGGCTTCACGGTGGTGGATCGCGATCGCAGCAACGGGGTGTACTACGTGCGCTACGCGGATCCGGAAAGCGAGATGGCGCGCAAGGACAAGGAAAAGAGCTGGGTGCAGAAGCTCATGTTCTGGAAGGGCGACGAGAAGGACAAGCCCGAGCAGTACCGCATCCTCGTCGCCGAAGCGGCGCCGCAAAGCGTGGTGACGGTGCAGGATCCGAACGGCAAGCCCGACAAGAGCCAGAGCAGCGAAAAGATCCTGGGATTGCTCAAGGACCAACTCAAGTAGCCGCCCGGCAACGCGCACCGAGCACGTAGCGATCAAGGCCGCCGTCAGCTCGCCGATGATGCGCTTCGCTTCCATCGGCAGCGGCAGCGAGGGCAACGGGCTGCTCGTCGAAGTCGGCAGCACGCGCATCCTGATCGACTGCGGGTTCGGCGTGCGCGATACGGTCGCGCGGCTTGCCCGCTTGGGCATCGAGGCACAAAGCCTGACCGCGATCCTGGTCACGCACGAGCATTCCGACCATGTCGGCGGCGTCCCCGCGCTGGCCACGCGTTTCGACATTCCCGTGTACCTCACCTTCGGCACGCTGCAGGTCATCGGCGAGCGCTTCGACGCGGTCGAGCGTATTTTCGGGTTCGACAGCCACGATCGCTTCGCCGTCGGCGACGTCGAAGTTCATCCGTTTCCGGTGCCTCACGACGCCCGCGAGCCGGTGCAATTCGTCGTTACCGATGGTGTGCATCGCCTCGGGGTTCTCACCGACATCGGCATGACGACACGCTACGTCGAGACGAGTCTCTCGGGCTGCGATGCGCTAGTGCTCGAATGCAATCACGATCCGGACATGCTGGCCGACAGCGACTATCCCTATCCGCTCAAGCAGCGCATCGCGAGCCGCTACGGTCATCTGCACAACGCCGGCGCGGCCGAGCTGCTCGGCGCGCTCGACAATTCGCGCCTGAAGCACGTCGTGGCCGCGCATTTATCGAAGCAGAACAACACGCCTGACAAGGCGCGCTGCGCGCTCGCTGCGGCGCTGAGCTGCACGCCGGACTGGATCGGGGTGGCCGAGCAGGACAACGGCTTCGACTGGCGCATGATGTAGTTTCGCAGGGAGGCCGCGTTAGCCGGAAATGCGCTCTTCGGTATGAGGTTTGAGTGTGCCCAAGCGAGCGCGCCGTAGATGCGGCCGATCAACCCGAATGATGGGTCGACCGCACGCTCACACCACAAACCTCGCAGCTCAAACCGCTTCTGGGGATCGAAATGGACAAACGCGCCGAACTCTACAAAGGCAAGGCCAAGACGGTCTACGCCACCGACGATTCGCATTACCTCGTCATGCATTTCCGCGACGACGTGTCGGCGTTCGACGGCGCGAAGCTCGCGAAGCTCGCGCGCAAGGGCGAGACCAACAACCTGTTCAACGCCTTCATCATGGAGAAGCTCGTCGAGAACGGCGTGCCGACCCATTTCGTGCGCCTCCTCGACGACACCGACTCGCTGGTCAAGGCGATGCGGATGCTCAGGGTGGAGTGCGTGGTGCGCAACGTCTGCGCCGGCTCGATGGCGAAGCGCTACGGCATCGAGGAAGGAACGCGGCTGCCGGAGCCGATCTTCGAGTTCTTCCTCAAGAGCGACGCGCTGCACGATCCGTTGTGCAACGACGATCACATCCGCGTTCTGAACTGGGCGACCGCGCAG
>DATKLH010000151.1:0-4338 GCA_035542515.1 Casimicrobiaceae bacterium | reverse complement strand
ATGGTATCGGCGCGCCCGCGGGCCGCGTCGCTCGCGCCCATCGACTGGCAGGACGTCGAGCTGCTCGATGGCAGCGTGATGAGCGCGCAGACGCTGCGAAGCCAGCCCGTCGTGGTCCAGTTCTGGGCGTCGTGGTGTCCGTTCTGCAAACGCCAGAATCCGGTGCTGCAACAGCTTCACGAGACGACGCGAGACAGAGGCCTGCAGGTGCTCACCTTCACGCTCGACATCGACGCGCAAAAGGCTCGCGATTACCTGCGCGATCATCGCTACACGTTCCCCGCCGCGCTAGCGGGAGCGGCCAGCGCACGCTGGTTCGGCGCGCGGCGCTCGGGTCTGCCGGACCTCTATGTCGTCGACGTGCGCGGGCAGGTCGCCTTCCACGAAGCCGACGAGATGTTCCCCGAAGACGTCCTCGCGCTCGCACGCTACGCCGGCGCCTGACGCGCCTGCTTCGCTTCATGGATCGCCGCGATTTTCTCGACGCGCTCGTCGCTGCTGCGGTGGCAGGCCTTCCGGTGGCGCGCGCCGCCGCCCAGCCGTCGCTGCCGGACGATCGGTTCTACGACGCTGCCGATGCCCCCTTCGGCAATGCGAGCCTGCTGCATTTCACCGATTGCCATGCGCAACTCCTGCCGCTGTATTTCCGGGAGCCGAGCGTCAACCTCGGCGTCGGTGGCGCGCGTGGGAAGCCTCCGCACCTGGTGGGCGAAGCCTTTCTCAAGCGCTACGACATCGCGGCGGGCTCGCGCACCGCGCATGCGCTCACCTATCTGGACTTCGATGCGGCCGCCAGGCGCTTCGGCGCCATGGGCGGATTCGCGCACCTCGCGACGCTGGTGAAGCGCCTGCGCGCAAACCGCCCTGGCGCGCTGCTGCTCGACGGCGGGGACACCTGGCAGGGATCCGCGACGTCGCTGTGGAGCGCGGGGCAGGACATGATCGATGCGGCGAAGCTGCTCGGCGTCGACGTCATGACCGCCCACTGGGAATTCACCTACGGCGCGGAACGCGTGAAGTCGGTGGTCGACCAGCAGCTCGCGGGCAAGATCGACTTCGTCGCGCAGAACGTGAAGACCGCCGACTTCGGCGATCCGGTGTTCGCGCCGTATGTCATGCGCAGCGTCAACGGGGTGGCGATTGCAATCGTCGGCCAGGCGTTTCCCTACACGCCGATCGCCAATCCGCGCTACCAGATTCCCGAGTGGACCTTCGGCATCCAGGAGGAGAACCTGCAGAAGGTCGTCGACGAAGCGCGCGGCAAGGGCGCGCAGGTGGTCGTGCTCTTGTCGCATAACGGCATGGACGTCGACCTCAAGCTCGCTTCGCGCGTGACCGGCATCGATTTCATCCTGGGCGGCCACACGCACGATGCGGTGCCGCAGCCGGTCGTCGTGAGCAATCGCTCAGGCCGCACCGTGGTCACCAACGCAGGCAGCAACGGCAAGTTCCTGGCGGTGCTCGATCTGCAGGTCTCCGGCGGCAAGCTCGGCGACTACCGCTATCGATTGCTGCCCGTATTCGCCAACCTGCTGCCGGCCGACGTCGCGATGAACTCGCACGTCGACCGCGTGCGTGCTCCGCATCGGGCGAAGCTCGACGAAAAGCTCGCGGTCACCGAGACGTTGCTCTACCGCCGCGGCAATTTCAACGGGACGATGGACCAATTGATCCTCGACGCGCTGATGGCGCAGAAGGACGCGCCGATCGCGTTCTCGCCGGGCTTTCGCTGGGGGCAGAGCCTGCTTCCCGGCGAGTCGGTGACCTTCGACCACCTGATGTCGGAAACGGCGATCACGTATCCCTACGTCACGGTCAACCAGATGACCGGCGAAACCATCAAGACCATACTCGAGGACGTCGCCGACAACCTGTTCAATCCGGATCCGTATTATCAGCAGGGCGGCGACATGGTGCGCGTGGGTGGGCTGCGCTACACGATCGATCCGGATGCAACCATCGGGCACCGCATCTCGAACATGGGGCTCGGCGGGAAGGCGATCGAGGCTACCGGGAAGTACAAGGTCGTAGGTTGGGCGCCGGTGTCGGAAGAATCGAAGACCGTGGGCGGCGAGCCGGTGTGGGATGTCGTCGCAAGACACCTGCGGTCTCTCGGGGAAATCAAGGCGAGAGAACTCAACGTGCCGCGCATCCGGGGCGATCTGGCCGATCCGGGCATGGCATAACGCGCCGTCCCGCGCGAAGGGAGGCTCCAATGAATCGTAAGCTCGCATGCATCGCAATCACCGCATCGCTCTGCGCCGGCGATGCCGTTGCGGCCGACAAGCTGCTCGCGTCGTATCCGACCCTGACGACCGTCGCCGCGTTGCAGGCTGCGCAGGCGGCGTTCGATCGTTGCAGCAAGCAGGGCTACACCGTCTCGGTTGCGGTGGTGGATCGTGGTGGCCACGCGCTCGCGCTGCTGCGCGAGAATCTCGCCGGCCCGCACACCGTCCAGACCGCGATCGGCAAGGCGTACACGGCAGTGTCGTTTCGTACCGATACCCTCGAGCTCGCTGCAACCACGCAGGCTGGCAAGCCGTCGAGCGGCATCCGCCAATTGCCCAACGTCGTCGCAGTGGGCGGCGGTGTGATGATCCAGGCCAAGGGATCGCTGGTGGGGGCGATCGCCGTTTCCGGCGCACCCAACGGCGAGGCCGACGATGTGTGTGCGAAGGCGGGGGCGGCGGCGATTCGCGATGCGCTCGAATTGGAGTAGCGTGATCGGCGCGACGATCGCGTCGATTGGTGTGGCGTGCGTTCTTCCCGCGCGCGGTGCCGAGCCGCCTCTAGCCGCGCGCGCACGCATCATCCGGGCAAAAGTATCGTGCGAGCCGACGCACGTGCGCCAGAGCGCTTATGCAGGCCGGCTCGCGAAACTTTTGCCCGTTAGCGCACCGTAACCCTTGCGAACTTTCGCTTCCCTGCCTGCACGATCACGGTGGTTCCCGTCGGCACTATGCGCGTCTTGTCGCTGACCACATCGCCGTCGATCTTCAATCCGCGCTGAGCGATCAGGCGTAGCGCTTCGGAGGTCGAGTCCACGATGCCTGCCTGCTTGGCAAGCTGAGGCACTGCGATTCCGTCGCCCGCGGTGTGCAACGTCACTTCGGGAATGTTGTCGGGCATCGCACCCTGACGGAATTGGGCCTCGAACGCCGCCAGTGCGTCGATGGCGGCGCCCCTGGAGTGGAAGCGCTCGACGATCTCCTGCGCGAGCAGAACCTTCGCGTCGCGCGGATTGCGACCTTCCATGCACTCGCGTCTCAGGCGCGCGATCTCCTCGCTCGAGCGGAACGACAAGAGATCGTAGTAGCGCCACATGAGCGTGTCGGAGATCGACATGAGCTTGCCGAACATCTGGTTTGGCGCGTCGGTGATGCCGATGTAGTTGTCGAGCGACTTCGACATCTTGTTCACGCCGTCGAGGCCTTCGAGCAGCGGCAGCGTCAGGATCACCTGCGGCTCCTGGCCGTAGTGGCGCTGCAGCTCGCGTCCCACCAGCAGGTTGAACTTCTGGTCGGTGCCGCCGAGCTCGACATCGGCCTTGAGCGCGACCGAGTCGTAACCCTGCGCGAGCGGATAGAGAAATTCGTGGATCGCGATCGGCTGCTCGGCGGCGAAGCGCTTTGCGAAGTCGTCGCGTTCCAGCATGCGTGCGACCGTGTATTTCGCGGCCAGACGGATCATGCCGTCGGCTCCCAGCGGTGCGAGCCAGGTCGAGTTGAAGGCGACCTGGGTCTTGTCGCGATCGAGGATCAGGAACACCTGGTCGGTGTAAGTCTTCGCGTTGGCCTCGATCTCTTCGCGCGATAGCGGCGGGCGCGTCACGTTCCTGCCGGTCGGATCGCCGATCATCGCGGTGAAGTCACCCACCAGGAAGATGACGTGATGTCCCAGCTCCTGCAGCTGGCGCAGCTTGTTGAACTGCACCGTGTGACCCAGATGCAGATCGGGCCGCGTCGGATCGAAGCCTTCCTTGATGCGCAGTGGCTTGCCACGCGCAAGCTTGTCGATCAGCTCCTTTTCGACGAGCAACTCATCGGCGCCGCGTTTGAATACGGAGAGCTGGGCTTGCGGATCGGGCGGCATGTGCTCGGTTGAGACGTGGGAATCGGGTTGTTACAATCCGACGGCTTTCAGCTGGAGCTTCTCATCTTGCCCGACGTCCGCATTTTAGCGCAGCGAATCGAACGGTCCGCTCGCGCCGCTTGCCACGCGATTGGCGCGCATTTGCGCGCGCGCCATCTGATCGTCGTCAGCGTGCTCGGCCTGGTCGGTGTCGCCGCATTCGGCTTCGTTCCCGATTCGGAGGATGCAAGCGATGTGCAGCGTGTG
>DATKLH010000150.1:0-15574 GCA_035542515.1 Casimicrobiaceae bacterium | reverse complement strand
CGCGTTCGCTTCAGCATTGCTAAGAGGTCGCTGATGGTCTGAGTATGAGGGAGAAAGTGGTGGTAAACGGCGACCTTGGTCCTCACTGGTCCGCCAAACAGACGACAGATCGGCAAGCCCAGGGCCTTGCCGGCGAGGTCCCACAGCGCGATGTCGATGCCGCTGATCGCTTCGATGAAGAATCCCTTGTGGTGGCCGCGATTCATCATGGCGCCGAACAACAGGTGCCAGATCGCCTCTCGATCCATCGGGTCGCGGCCGATCAACATCGGGGCGAGATCCTGGATGATCGCACGCGTCGCGGTCGGAGCGAGGCGCACCATGCATTCGCCGACGCCAGTGAGCCCTTCGTCGGTGGTGATCTTCACCAGAGTGGTTCGGTACCCCGCGAACACGATGTCGGCGAGCTGGCTCGCATGGGGAATGCTGATCGGCGCATCGATCTTGTGCTCCAGGGGCACGAACAGGCTGATCGGTTCGACCTTGGTGATGCGCATCGCGGTGTTGCGTGACGTCGGGTTCACTCTGTTCCTTTCGGAGAAATGCATTTCGGACCCACTGCCTGCGACCTTCGATGTCAGGGATAGCTCGCGCGCTCGAGCACTTGCATGTCGTGCCCGGGCAGCACCCGCGCGCCAAGGGCCGCGATGCGGGCCGTCGAGCGGTACCACGCTTCGAGGTCGTGGATGAGCCCGGTCGGTATCCGCTGGTCGAAGTTGGCGAACAGCGGGCAGTGATCGCTGGCGATCAGGAACGGTCCCGCCGCGGTTTCAACCAGAACGCCCTGCAGTCCCGGCGTATGGCCCGGAAGCGGGATGCAGCGCACGCCCGGCGCGATCTCGCGCTCGCCGTCGATCAGCTCGAAGCGTTCGAGCGTCTTCAGGAAGTGCACTGGATGAAGCTGCGTTTCGTAGATCGGCGCGTCGCAGGGTAGCGGAGCGATCGCATAGGCGAGCTCCGCGCGCTGAACGACGAAACGCGCGCACGGCAAATGGACGTTGCCGTAGCAGTGATCCCAGTGCAGATGACTGATGATCACCGTCTCGATGTCGGCCGGATCGACGTCGACGCGCGACAGTGCCGCAACCAGCGACTGCTCGGCGGTGCGCGTGAACGGGTTGTGATAGCGCGTGCCCCAGTCCGGATCCTGGCATGGTCCGCTATCGACCAGGATCGGCTTGTCGCCTCCGCGCACGAGGTATCCCAGGCACGGAACCGCCAGGCGCGTTCCGGCACCCTTGCGCAGCGTCAGTCCGCTCTGGTCGACGGTCAAAGTGCCAAGGTGAAGAGGCGTGATCGTGTAATGCATTGTTGGTCTAGAGCATGCCGAGCGCCCTGGGCACCACGAGGACGATGGATGGAAACAGCGTGATCAGCGCGAGCACCACGAGCTCGACCGCCAGGTAGGGCCCGATGCGCGCTACCAGGCGTCCCAGCGGCAGGGAGGCCACCGCAGCGGTGCTGAAAAGGCACAAACCCACCGGTGGCGTGATCAGGCCGATCACCAGGTTGACGATGAAGATCATCGAGAAGTGCACCGGGTCGATGCCGATCGCGACCGCGGCCGGGAAGAGGATCGGCCCCAGGATCAGGATGTTCGCGGTGGTCTCCATGAACATCCCGGCGATGAGCAGCGCGATGTTGACGAGCAGCAGGAACACGAGCGGCGAGGTCGTGGTCGTGTTGAAGAATCCCGCGATCGCCTGCGGCACCTGATTGACCGAGAGCACCCACCCGAACGGGTTGGACGCGATGACGATCAGCATGACCACGCAGGTCCCGATCGCGGCCGACACCAGCGACTCCCAGAGGTCGCGCAGCGTGAGGCTTCTGAACACGAGCAAGCCCACGATTGCGGCATAAAGGCTCGCCACCGCGCCGGCTTCGGTCGGCGTGAACACGCCCCCGAGAATGCCGCCCACGAGCAGCACGGGCATCGAGAGCGGGATCAACGCGTGCAGCGTCGCCCTGGCCAGCGCCGACACCGAGAACGGATAGTGGTTGATGGCGGGGTTGTTCCGGCATCGCAGATACACCACCACCATGAGGCCGAGCCCGACCAGCAGGCCGGGCAGGAAACCCGCCGCGAACAGCGTGCCGATCGGCTGGTTGAGCGCTGCGCCGAAGATGACCATCGGGATGCTGGGCGGAATGATCGGGCCCATCACCGAGGCTGCTGCGGTCAGCGCGGCGGCATCGTCGCGCTCGAAGCCCTCGCGCTCCATCGACGCGATCATGACCTTGCCGATCGCAACGCTGTCGGCCACCGCGGAGCCGCTGATGCCCGCGAGGAGCATGCTTGCGAGCACGTTCGCCTGGCCCAGCCCGCCGCGAATCCATCCCACCGCGCGATTGCTGAACGCCGCGATGCGATCGGTGATCTGCGCGCGACTCATCAGCTCGCCGGCCAGCAGGAAGAAGGGAATCGCCAGCAGCGGGAAGGAGTCGGCGGCGGAGTACATCTGTTGTGCGATCGCCGCGAGCGGCGTGTTGTGTGCACCGAGCAGGTACACCAGGCTCGGTATCGCGAGGGCGAACACCAGCGGAACGCCGAGCATGATGCAGGCGGCGAACACGGCCACGAACACGAGCATGCTCATGCGCCGTCGCGTCTGGTCGATGGAGTCAAACGAAGCTTTTCGAGCAGCTGCGCCAGCACATTGATGGCCATGAGGCACGCGCCGACCGGAAGTGCGAGTCGCGGCACACTTTGAGGCAAACCCAGCGACAGCGAACGATATGCGTTGTAGGTCTTCGCGACCTCGAACGAGATCACGATGAACTCCGCGAGAAAGCCGAGGACCAGCAACAGCACGATGATCTCGACGACGCGACGCAGCGGCGCGGCCCTGAGGCTGTCGATCAGCTCGATGCGCGGGTTGAGCCTTTGCGCGACGGCGATGCCTCCGGCGATCAGCGACACCCATACCAGCAGGTGGCGCGCGGCTTCGTCCGACCACACCAGCGGCAGCTCGAGGACGTAGCGGTAGAGCACCTGCAGCAGGACGACGGTGGTCAGTGCGAGCATCAAGAGCCCGCAAGCGACCAGCGCGATGCGATTGAGCCAGCGTGCAAGCGCGACGACGGACGCACTGAGGGAGTACATGGGCGTGCCCCGTCGCGCGCCTGCGCCGGCGCGCGACGGTGGTGGTGTCGAGCTATTTCTGGATCGCCTTGACGCGGGTCAGCAGCGCCTGGTCCATCTGCGGGGCCATCTTGTCCCACACCGGCATCGCTGCCTTGCGCCACTGCTCGAGCTCGTCGGGCTTGGGATCGTAGATCGCCATGCCGCCCGCCTGCAGCTTCTTCACGTATTGCGACTCATCGGTGGCATCCGCTTTGTTGGCCACCTGGATCGCTTCGGACATCGCCTTCTGCACCGCCTGCTGCAGATCCGGCGAGAGGCTGTCCCACACCTTCTTGTTCATCTGGATGCAGTGCAAGCCCATGACCGCGTTGTTGCGCGTCGCGTACTTGATCACCTGGCCGAAGCCGTTCAGCGAGGTCCATACCGGCTGCAGGTTGAGGCCATCGACCACACCCTGCTGCACGGCCGTGAACGTCTCGGCCCAGGCGACCTGCGACGGCAATCCGCCCCAGGCCTGGATCAGCGCGACGTCGATCGGCGACGCGGTGGTGCGGAACTTGATGCCCTTCGCGTCCGCCGGAACATGCAGCGCGCGCCGCTTGTTCTGCAGCATGCGATACCCGCCCGCCTGCAGGTAGCCGAGGACCTTGGTACCGATGTCGCGCTCGATCTCGCTCGAAAGCTTCGCGCTGATCTCGGGGTCGGTGAAGACTTTCTCCATGCCCTCGCGGGAGGTGAAGATGTAGGGCAGATCCGCCCACAACAGCGACTTGGTCATCGCGCCCATGTTGCCCGTCGAGGCGCTCGCCAGGTCGACGGTGCCCAGGCGCAGCGACTGCAGCAACTGGTCGTCGCCGCCGAGCTCGCCGGAATGATGCACCTCGGGCTTGATCTTTCCCCCCGAGTAGGTCTGCACGCGCTTGGCGAACTCGTCGAACAGGACGTAGACCGAGTTGCCGGGCGTTCCGGTGTGCGCGATCAGAAGCTTGGTTTGCGCGGCGGCGTCCGGGCTGCACGCAAGCCCCATCGCGACCGAAGCGAACGCAAACAAGAAAGCCAACCGCCAGGCCCTTGCAGATGTCTTGAACACAATTCCTCCTTTGGCTTGTCGTTCAGTAGACCGCGAGCAGGATCTTCTCCAGATCCTTGGCCGTGGTGCGACGCGGGTTCGGTCCCACGTTCTTGATCGCGACCTCCACCAGGGCGGGAACCTTTTCCTTGTCGACGCCCACATCGCGCAGTCGCACCGGCAGGTCGAGGTCGCGCAGCAGCTGATGGATTTCATCGACGGTGCGCGCCGCCACCTCGCGCGGACCGCCGTCGACGGCCACCCCCACCGCGCGCGCGATGTCGACGTAGCGCTCGGGACGCGCCGAAGCATTGAAAGCCATCACATGCGGAAGCAGCATGCCGGTGGCGATGCCGTGGGTGACATCGCACAGGCCACCGAGCGCTCGCGCGAGCGCGTGATCGTTGCCCGTTCCGGTGTTGGAGACCACCAGTCCGGCGAGCATGCTGCCCAACGCCATCGCGGAGGCCGCTTCGAGGTTCTCGGGATTGGCGACGAACGCGCGGATGTTGGTCGCGAGCAGCTCCATCGCACGAAGCGCGAACATGTCGGATAGCGGGCTCGCCCGAACCGAGAGATAGCCCTCGATGGCGTGCGTCAGCGCGTCGAGGCCGCTCGCAGCCGCGACGCCGCGCGGCAGCGTTCGCAGCAGCAGCGGATCGATGATCGCGAGCTTCGGAAGCAGCCGCGGCGAACGCAGCGACATCTTGTAGTGGTCGGAGGATCGTGTCAGCGCGGCGTTGGCAGTGACTTCGCTGCCCGTTCCGGCCGTGGTCGGGATCGCAACCACCGGCGGAAGGTCGGTTGTCACCTTGTTGATGCCGTCATAGTCGGCGATCCTGCCGCCGTTGGTCATCAGCAGTCCGACGCCCTTTGCGCTGTCCATGGCACTGCCGCCGCCGAGGCCGATGACGCTGTCGCAGCTCGAGGATCTGGCAACCTCGAAGGCACGATGGATCGTCGAGTCGCGCGGATTGGCTTCGATCTCGGTGAAGACATGCGCCGCAACGCTCGCTGCGTCGAGAGCCTTCAGCACCGGCGCGGCGACCTGACTGTCGAACACGCCGGGATCGACGATGACAAAGGGCTTGCGCGCGCCGAGTGCCTGCAACTCGTTGGGCAGGGTCTGCGCGGTGCCAGTGCCGAAGCGCAGGTTGATGTTGCCGGCGAACTGAAATGCGCCGTTGCCCGAGAATCCCTGGAACGTCATGCTGCGAATCCTCCTTCCTTCGCCAGGCTGCGTTGCCTGGTCTCGACTGCAAATGCCAGCGCTTGCGTGTCGTGCGACGCGCTGCGCACCTTCATGCGTCGCTCGAGCGACGTTGCTCAAATCCTCAGCGACTTGATCGCTGCGCGCCGCATCGCTGCCGACGTGCCGTCGGTATCGAGCGCGAGCAAGGTCTCCGCCGTCGAGCCGATCTTCACGTTTCCGCCGTCGATGCGCAGCGTCGCTTTCACGATCCGCGCGCCCGCGCGCAGGATGTGGTCGCGCACCTCGCGCTCGACCTCCTGCGGCCGCTCCTTCTCGAACAAGCCCACGATCCGGTTGTGGTCCTCGTACGAACGCATCAAGTGGTCCGGGTACAGCAGCGAACGACGGCGGTAGCGGACGATGATCGTTTCCAGCGAAGCGAGGAGCTCGCGAATGCGGCGGTTGCCGGACGCTTCGACGATCGCGCCGTGGAATTCGCCGTTGAGCCGCGCGAACGCCACGTGATCGTCGGTGGCGAGCAGCGGCCTGGCCCGTTTGAGAATGGCGTGCAGCCGCTTTGCGATCGCCGGCCCCTGGTTGCTCGCGGCAAGAGCCGCAGCGGCACCTTCGAGCACGGCGCGCGTGTAGTAGACCTCGGCGAGGTCCTCGACGCTCGGCATGTACAGCCGAATGCCCTGTGGCGTGACTTCGAGGACGTTCTCGCCGACGAGGCGGCGCACCGCCTCGCGAACCGGCGTGCGGCTCACCTGCAACTCCGCGGCGAGTCGCACCTCGGAGATCGGCTCGCCGCGCAGGAGTCCCTCGGCGATGCGGTTGCGCAGCTCGATGTACGCGCGATCGGCGAGAGCGACTTTTGGCAGGGAGCTCATGCATGCGGGCCTGTATACAGCGGCGTACACAATAGAACCGCGGCGAGGCGGTGTCAAGTTCCCGGAGTCGCGAGGCTCGACCGGAACCGGGCGAACACCACCGCTGCTCGTCCTGGGTTACCCGTACGACTGCGTGGCGAACATGCGAGCAAGGCCTTCGGCAACGCTCACACGCGCCGTCCAGCCGAGCTCGCCTTTGATCCGCGATGTGTCCACGCGCCCGAGCGTGCGCGCCTGCCCGCTGAATCTGACCTGACCGGACTGCGCGAACAGACGCCGCACGCAGGCCGCGTATTCGCGCAGGCTCATGTAGTTCTGGCCGGGCCCCGCGACGTTGTACACGCTATACGGGGGCAGCGGAGCGTCGAACCGCGACGATGATCTTTTCGGGATGCTGCCCGCGCACCGCCATCGCCGCAGCCCGCATGGTCGAGCCGGTCGCGAGCCCGTCGTCGACCAGGATCACGCTGCGACCTTGCAGCAAGAGCGGCGCACGACTGCCGCGGTACAGCCGCTCGCGACGTTCGATCTCGCGCAGCTCGCGCTCGATCACCACCTCGATGACATGCTCCGGAATGCGCAGCATCGCGGCATCGGGGTTCATGACGCGCACACCTCCCGACGCGGTCGCCCCCATGGCGTATTCCTCGTGACCCGGGACGCCGAGCTTGCGCACGATGAACACGTCGAGTGGCGCGTGCAACGCCTGTGCGACCTCGAACGCCACCGGCACACCTCCGCGCGGCAACCCGAGTACGACGACGTTGCGGTTGTCGCGATAGGGCTCGAGCAGGCGCGCGAGCGCGCGACCGGCCTCGCGGCGGTCACCAAAGGCCATGTCGCGACGCCTCGACGCGCAGGCGCGAGACAACGGCTGGGTGGTGTAGCGACGTCCTGCAGGTCGGCGCTGCGCGCGCGTGGACCGACCGGCTGGAACCGTTGGAAGCGAACACCCCGAGAGCTCAGGCTTTTCGCAGCGGAGGCAGCCCTTCAGGAGCAAGTTGCATGCGCGCGGACCTTCGCTCGCGCGGTCACTCGCCGCATGCCCACGCTTGCACCGAAGCGCAACCGCTCACACGGCGCAACAATTACACAGCGCCGTGCAATTTCTGCCGGGTCGGCACGCCTGGCTGCGCTCCTGCACGGCTGTCGCAGCCATCCTGCCGAACGGCAGCAGCAGTGTCGTGAACTCGAGCGACGTGCGTGCGACGATGACCCGTGCCTGCGGGGCTCCTAGACGACAGTTTGCTGTCGAAGCGTAACCCTACGTTTGCACCGCACGGATGCATCGTGTGGCTACAAATGCGGACGCGCGGCCTGGCACTGCGCGTCGATCAATGCATGCTTGGTGAGCGCCTCTCGCTGAGGCATTCGACTACAAGTGTAGTGATCTGTCGGGCAGGCTCAGCGCCCGGTCGATGGGGCCGGCCGGGGAGCGGCAGCGCCGTTTGTTGCGACGTTGGAATTTTCCCCCTCGCCGTTGCGACACACCCCCTCCGGCAAGGAACTCGCACGGCGTGCCAGCGCATCGGCGTCGCGCGCACGCCCTTGGGTTCGCGCGACCGAGGCGGCTCCGCACAGCGCATCGACATCTTCCGGGTTGATCGACAACGCCTGGTCGAAGGCCGCTGCCGCATCGCGAAAGCGCTCGACTGCCACATTGACATCCGCGAGGTTGCGCCAGAACAAAGTGTCGCGGGGCGCGAGCCGCGTAGCTTTGGTCGCCGAGTCCAGCGCATCGTCGAACTGACGCAACCGGGTGAACCCGACGCTGAGGTCGTACCACGCCGTTGCATTGCCCGGATCCCGCCGCGTCCATTCCGTCGCGTAGAGGACGAGCACGTTCCAGTTGCCCGAGCGCTTCAGTTCCTGCACCTTCGCCTGCAGCGTCGACGCTGCATCTTCGTCATGTGCGTTTGCGATCGATGGCTGCGTCGTTCGCGCCGCGGTCGACGCAGAGGCCTTGGCAACCGGCGCAGCAGCAGCAACCGCGACAGGACGTGAAACCGATGCGGCCTGATGCGGTGAAGCGATCAGCCATACGACGGCGCCAACGCATGCCATTGCGCCCATGGAGCCCGCGGCTATCTTGAGCATGGTTGCCGGATCACGCACACGACGCCGGGTATCGGTCGTCGACGCAACCGTTCGGTTGCTTGCATTCCCGGTCGGTTTGGGCGTGGGCGCTACCCGTTCCGAGGATTCCGCCTGCTTCTGCCGTCGCAACGCATCCGCGCGCTTGCGCAAGTAGACGGCAAGCACCAGCGATGAGTCGGTCCCGCCGGTTGCGGCAGCCTCCCATAGCGACGCGTCGACCTTGCCTTCCTCGTATTCCCGGGTGGCGGCCGTGAGGAAATCGTCAGACGTCGTGATGCCGAGGCTGCGTTTCACTTCGGATGTGTCGGAAGTCTTTACGCCCGCTGGATGCGACGCGTCCGCATTCGATTGCGCATCGTCGATAGCCTCGAGCGCGAGAGGTTTGCGTTGTGGCCGACCTGGATTCATGGGTTTACCCTGCATGAGCAACTTGCCATTGTTTTGCCGGCCACATGCGACGCTCCACGACGAGCGGCGTTGCGAGGCATCGCGCCTCGGTTGCTCGCTCGCTGTGGAAGTGGATGAATTCGAGCGCGCGACTTCCGATATGCAACGCAATCATGTCGAGTCGATCCGCAAGTCGGGGGCTTGCGTGTGCTTGGCGACGATCTCGAAGGCCGACCATACGAACTCGCTCTGGGCCTCGAGCGGCTCCTTCAGTCGCATCGTGTAGCTCATGGATGTCGACAGCAGCGTAACGCGACGTCCCACCGCGAACTCGTTGGCGGGCAGCAGCAGCGTCCTGATGGGAGCGCCCGGCCGATGGATGCTTCCACGGAAGAACAACGCTGCAAAACGCTCGCGCTCCGCTTCCGCCGATCCATCGAGAGGCACGGCCGCGATCGACACACCCTGCGGGCTGCGTCCGATATGCTCCACACCGATCTCGACGGTGCTGCGCATGATCCGCTTGAGACGGCGAACGACGGCGATGGTCCAGCCTGACGCGTCGCCTTCATGGAGTGCGATCAGCGAACCGGGGATCACGCGGTACGGATCGTCGACGCGTCCACGCAAGAGAGTGCCGGAGTCGCTCCGATTCTTGATTCGCCAGGCATGCTCGCCGAACGCGTTGGGAGCGGCGCCTCGCGGGCCGGTCGAGCGGTCCATGCGAGCGCCGCCAGGGGCGGCGCGCCAGCTACCGCCGACGTCGGTAATCGTGATTTCGTCGACGAACGGCCCTGGCGCACGCGGCGTCACGAGCAACTGCTGCCATTCATCGTGCAGCGTGCGGATGATGGGTGAAAGGCCGGCCACCACTCTTGCCGTGACCAGCTCGGCGGAGTCGCGCTCGGCGCGCCATTGCAGGCGCGCGGTCTTCGCCGAGAAGGCTGTCGCGAGCTTCGCGAGAAGAGGCAGCGGAAGCAGTTGCGCGTGAGGCCCGGAGTCGGCTTCGCTCCCCGCCGGATCGCGATGCGATTCCATTTCCTCATCGATCGACGCGACGATGATGCCGAGGTCCAGATGGACCGGCGTGACGGCCGATTCGACCGGTGCGCGCTTGAGTGCCTCGGTGCCGGCAATATCGACGACGAACTGTGCGTCGCGATTGCCGTTGCGCAGATCGACGTCGTCGAAGCTGAAGCACAGCTGTTTCGACCACACGGCGATCCGCTCCCGCGCCAGGAATACTTCGGCGGGCGTGAACTCTCCGTTGTTCAACAACTGCAACACGAGGATCTGCAGGTACTCGTGCTCGCTCGCGTCGCCGGTGGGGGTCTCGCTGCCATGTGCTTTCGGCGTCGCCGGATTGCGTGTTCGCAGCGGGCGTCCCGTCCAGTACGCTTCATGAAGTTCCCGCCAACGAGCAGGGCCGAGTTGCTCGTACCGGAACAGACAGAGCAAGTGCTCGATCTGCCAGTGCCGCAGGAATTGCACCAGCGTCCGCGGCGCATGCTCCAGCCAGGCCTTGTTCGCGGGCATTTCGCGCGCCAGTCGGAGGAAGCGCGCATAGGCGCGCTGGAACGCCAGGCTCAGATCCGACAGCGCCTGCCAAAGGGTATTTTCCGGCGGCCAGGAGCGCCGCGCATGCTTGATCGAATTGCGCAGCAGCTCCGCGCGCAGACGCTCGGTGCGCAAGTCGAGTCCGAGCAGAACCGCGAGCTGTTCTTCGTTGGGATTGCGGTTCCTGGCAGCGATCGAAAGCGCATCGCAGAGCGCTTCCATGGTCTTTACCGGATCGTCGAGCGGCAGCGTGCGAGCGAAAAGCTCCGCCGACTCACGATTGGCCAGCGGGTCCCTGTCGCTGTAGCCAGTCCGCGTGAGAAACCCGAACAATCGAGTCTCCTCTTTTGATGTGGCTCTTGCGCAGCAAAGCGTGTGCCATCGATCGAAGCGGGCATAGCGGAGAGCACTTCGGGCCGACGCACGGTCGGCGACGACTCGACATGACCGGTTTCGCCGACGAGGCTTCGCTAGCGCTTGCGAGTCGTTCGATGCGACACGGGACGACGACGCAAACAAACCGGCATGGGGGGACGCGACCGCGACGTCGCTAACCGCGAAGCGAAATACACGGCGCGCTGCTCATGCGCGCCCGCAGGGCAGGACCCGTTGCTCGCGTCGCGAACGCAACCAAAACCGAGTCCCGAGCGACGCGCCACGCGCCGACGCGTTCGTCACATTGCACCGTTGAGCAACTTGTCGCGTACGACCTGTTGCTCCGCGGCGACGTCATGACGACAGACGGCGAACGTGCAGGGGCGGGCTGCCCTGCGGCCGATTCACCGCCAGGGCGCGCGCCCGAAACGCGCGTCGGTAGCGCGCAACGAAGGTCAGGCCTGACGCTTTTTGCCACCCTTCCTGGCTGCGGGCCGCTTCGATTTCCGACCGGTCGGCACGACCTTCTTCTTCGCGGCTTTGCTTGCGGCCAGTTTGGCGACCACATCGCCGGACACGGGATCTGTAACGCCCAATCCGCCACCCAGGTCTTCGAGCATTCCGCGCACCTGGTCCAGCATCGCGATCATCTGCGGACGTGCCGTCTCGATGCTCTTGAACGTCCGCCACTGGCCCACGAAGCAGAAGGTCCGATCACCGGTCTTGACCAGCCCTCCGCCAAGAAAGCCTTTGAACGAAGGTTTCATCGTGCGATGCGCATCGACGAACTGCTGCTCCTGTCCGGGCTTCACTTTGAAGCGCACCACGTTGAATGCCGTCATTGGGTTCTCCCTGTTTATCGACGCGAGCGATGCTCTTTCACGCGATGATTTTGCCGCGAACGACTTCGGCCTGTGCGTCTTGCAATGGACCCACCGCGAAGATGAAGCGTCCGGTACGAGTCCCCGGATGGCAGCAACGCAAGGGGCCATTGCGCATGGTAGCGCATGGTCCATGCGTGCAGCTGCTGTTGTGAACGGCCCCGCTCATTCGACTTTCATGCCAGCGTGCCAGGCGTGAAGTCCCAGTGCGTTGTCCGCCATGAACACGCGTTGCACGCAGAAGCCGGCGTTCCTCGCCGCGCAGGCGGACGCCCAGCGACGTTGTTCCTCCCGCGGCGGCGTAACGAAAGTCAGCGGGTTCCCGCTTCGCGGGAACGACCAATGCGTGGCATTCACGGCCGCTGGGGTAACGTTCCCGAACCCGCACAGCTACGCGCACGCCTCTTCGCCTGCGACGGGGACAAGCAGAGCACGTTCCTCCGCGGTCAAGCGATCCAGCAGGCCCTTCTCCCAGTCGAGATACTGGATCGCGGCGGCGCGGTTGCCCTCGTGGCGGCCCTGCGCGAAAGTCAGCACATCGATCGCGTCCTCCGGCGATGGAATGCCGGGCGAGACCTCGGTGCAGGATGCGTTGGCAACAATCCCGAGCACCTCGACGCCGGCTTCGATGAGATCGATGGCGGCCAAGCACGCGATGTGCGCGTCGGTCGAGATCAGCGCGACGCGCTGCGCGTTGGCGACATCCGCGACGATGCGCGGTCGGACGCTCCACACTGCGCCCGCGGCATGCCCCGCGCGGTACTCTTCACTGGTCCGCAGATCGATCAGGCGCGCGCCGGCGACATCGCCCGCGCCGATACTCGCGAGCACCGGAAGATCGGCGCGGGGAACATCGACCGGAAGAAGTCCGGTCTCGGCACGCGGTTGGAGCACCGCGGCGCGATGCCCCATTTGTCGCAGCCAGCTGGCCACCACACCTGCGCGCACGCCATCGCCGTCGACGAGCACGCTTCGTGCGCCACGAACGCCTATCCAGCGATCCGTCGCCTGCAGGAGCTGGCCGCCGGGCGCATGCACGATGCCAAGGCGTGCATGGGCGAAAGTCGCTTCGTTGGTCACGTCGAAGACGTAGGTCGTACGCTGTCGATCGGCCCGCCATGCATTGACGGTGGTCGCATCCACGGTTGGCACGCCGTTGCCGAGCATGAGCGCCGAGGTTCGAGCTCGAAATGTTTCCAGCGAACGATCGTCGGAAGGCTCTTCGGAATAGGTGCGCGACGCGCCGTGCTCGAGCGCGAAGCCCGCGAGGAACCAGCCCTGCGTTCCATCCTCGAGCGCGAATACGGGATTGCGCACGCCGAGGCTGCGCAGCGTCTGCGCGCCGATGATCGATCGGGTGCGGCCCGCGCAGTTGACGACGATCGTCGTGTTCGGGTCGGGTGCCAGCGCGGCGATGCGCAGTGCGAGCTCGCCATTGGGACAGCAGAGGCTTCCCGGAATGTTCATCTTGCGGTATTCGGCGAGCGGTCGGCCGTCAATTACCAGCACGTCGTCGCCACGGTCGATGCGCTGCTTGAGTTCCGGCGCAGTCAGGTGCGGCGTTCGGCAAGCATGCTCGACCCTCTCGCCAAACGCCTTGGACAGCGTGTTGACCCCTTCGAAGAGTCCCCATCCGCACTGCGCCCAGCGCGAGGGCGGGCCGTCGAGCACATGGACATTGTCGTAGCCGAGCCGCTGCAGGCGACGCGCAGCGCGCCAAGCCACACCGTCACCTTGATCGCACAGCGCCAGACGTACCGCCGGATTGGGAACCAGTGCTGGAACATCGAGCTCCAGGCGACTGTAGGGCAACGGCACGGAGGCGAGCAGATGGCCGCGGTCGTATTGGCCCGGCTCGCGCACATCGAGCACCGCCAGCTCGCCACCGTCGGCAAGCCATGACCGCAGGGCCGACGCGTCGATCGATCGCGTCACATGCGGCGGCTCTTGACGCCGATGTCCATGATCGTGCACGTCCTGCTCAGCGGATCGAATGCGAGGCGCTCGGTGAGCGTCTCGAGCGCCCGCCCGTACAAGTGCAGGTGCCTGATCACGTCGTCATGCTCGATCTCGACGGCGTGGATGTCGTCGGGCATCAGCGCGATGCCGCTTCCCGGGCGCACGACGACCTTGTCGCGCTCGACGACCTCGGCATAGCCGGCACGTGAGCCGTCGTCGACACGACGGTACAGGTAGTTCGACTCGGCGCCGTCCACCGCCGCGATGCATGCCCATGTGGTGTGATTGTGAATGCGCGTGCGATTGCCGTGGCGCATGACGTTGAGATACAGCGCGAACGACTGGTCGTCGTCTTCGCGAACGAGATAGCGCGCCTGCAAAAGCCCAGCTTCCGGCGGCGGGAAATCGGCTTCGCTCCACAGATCGGCACGCGCGGCGAGTGCCTTGAGCTCCTCGAGCACGCGGGCAAGCGAACCACGGTCGACCGGGGCGGCATTGGCGATCCCCTTGACGCGGTCGATCGTGTTGTCGACGACACGCAAACGTTCCGCTTGGGTGGTCATGAGCCTCCTTCAGGACGCGGGTTGCAGCACGCTCGTATCGCTCGAGGCGAGCGCTGAAACCGGCGTGCGTGCATCTGCCGTTGTCGAGCGTGGCTTCGCCGAACATGCTGAGCGCCGAGCCTTCTCGAGCAAGGCCTACCAACACCGCATCGAACTGCGCCGCTGCCCGTCGGCACGACGGAATCATGATCGTAGCATTCCGCTCCCACCAGCGCCCGCAGGTGCGCGTCGCGTGCCCCGGACGGCCGGCCGGCCACCGGGAAGGTCATCGCCGCGACGAGCGCCGCAGCACGCCAGAGTTTGCCGTCGAAATCATGGTGGTCCTCTTCCAAGCCACATCCGCGACGCAGGTGCGTCCGCGCGTGCACTCGTCGCGGATCGGACCAGCGTCCGTCCGCGCGAGCCCTCGCTTCATCATCACTTCCACGTGAGGTTCATGCGTCCCAATCCGGTCTTGCCGGTCGTCTTCCCTGCCACGAGCGTGTTGTTGGTCTCGGACCCGGGAACATTCGCGCCCGGGTGGAACGCCCACTCACCCGAGTTCGACGAAGCGGCCTGCATCTGCGCGAACTTCGACGCAAAGCTTTCACCGCGTGCCGGATCGTTGGCCGCTGCCGTCAGCGTCGGCTCCTGCCCGGGCGTCCACTCGGCCGAATTCGACGATTCGGCCTGCAGGTCGGCAAAGCGATTGCCGAACGATTGCCTGGCGACCGGATCGTCGCCGTTCCGATGCAGCACGGGTGCCGGATGAAAGACATACGTGTCGGACTGTGCGGAAAGCGCCTGCATCTGCTTGAGCTGGTCGGCGAACGCCTGGGCGCGCGTGGACGTCTGCGCGGCGGCGATGGTCGTGGTGCCGAGCAGGATGGCGAGCGCGGCGAGCTTGAGCTTGGTCTTCATGGTGGGTCTCCTGGTCAATGAGCAAGTCGGTAAGTGAATGACGCCGGGCAGGTTTGCCTTGCGGCGTTGTGCCGCGTCGGAAGCCATTTCAACGTCCAGCCATTACTCACCCATTGCATCCCGCCAGGCGCGCGTTACGGCTGGAATCGCCGTTACGCAACGGAGATGCGACCGTTGTTGCATCTGAAATGGGCTCGCGGTTCGCGCGACATGCCGGCGCCGCGATCGCGACCGATAGTGTTAGCCATCGAATCGACGATGGACATCCCGATGAAGCCGCTGAAACGTGCGATCGCGCTGCTGCTCGTTGCCTGGATGGCAACGGCCTGCGCGAGCTTGCCGCCCGCACCGTCCTACGTGCGCTCGCCGTTCAACGACATGCACGGGCAATAGCGCGCAGCGGCGAGCGCCGGAGGCCTCGATGGATCGACCAGAAGGAGCAGCGCCGACATGAGCTCACGCCACGGCTTCGCCGTCGCACTCGTCGTTGCGACACTCGCAATGCCGCTTCGCGCGCTCGCGCAGGATGACATCGCATGGGATACGATCCGCGAGACCCCGTTCCTGAGCGGCGGCATCGACAAGGACGAGGCCGATGCCATGCGACATCTCGCCG
>DATKLH010000149.1:0-3749 GCA_035542515.1 Casimicrobiaceae bacterium | reverse complement strand
TACACGCTGCTGTCGTTCGATCAGTCGGTCGCCGACCTCGCGGCGCGATACGGTCACTGGATCTACGCGGTGCTGTTCCTGGTGATCTTCGCCGAAACCGGCTTGGTCGTGTTTCCGTTCCTCCCGGGCGACTCGATCCTGTTCATCGCGGGGACGATCGCCGCGGCGGCGGGGCTCAACGTGCATCTGCTCGCGGTCCTGCTGATGCTGGCGGCGGTGCTTGGGGACACCGTGAACTACTCGGTGGGCCACTACGTCGGACCGCGCGTCTACCACAAGCCCGACTCGCGCTGGTTCAGGCAGGAGCACCTGAGACGCACGCAGGCGTTCTACGACAAGTATGGCGGAGTGACCATCATCATCGGCCGCTTCGTGCCGATCATTCGCACCTTCGCGCCGTTCCTCGCCGGCGTGGCGGGCATGTCGTACCGGCGTTTCCTCGCCTACAACATCGTCGGAGGCATGGCGTGGGTGGGGTCGCTCGTGTATGCCGGCGCGCTGTTCGGCAACATTCCCTGGGTCAAGGACAACCTCGCGTTCATCGTGCTCGGCATCGTCGTGATCACGTTGACGCCTGCAACCCTGACGTTCATCCGCGAACGTCGCGCTGCGCGAAGGGCGCGGTTGACGGACCACAGGCGAGACGATGGGTGATAGGGGATGGTCGCGGAGTGAGCGCCGATCGGAAATGAGCGATCGCCCCTGGATCAGGGCGCCAAGCGAAGCGCCGCAGCGCGACGAATATCAGACGCGACGCGCGAGCGTCGGCGCAAGTCCGATATACGTCGATGGCGTAAGCGCAAGCAGGCGCTGCTTCGCTTCGTCCGGCAGCGCGAGCCCCGCGATGAAACCGTGCAGGTTCTCCCGCGTCATGCCGTGGCGCCCGCGCGTAAGCGCCTTCAGTTGCTCGTACGGCTCGGGAAGTCCGTAACGGCGCATGACGGTCTGGATCGCTTCGGCGAGCACTTCCCAGTTCGCATCGAGATCGGCCGCCATGCGCGAAGCGTCGACTTCGAGCTTGCCCAGACCCTGACTTAGCGAGGTCCAGCCGAGCAGCGCGTGACCGAGCGCGACGCCGAGGTTGCGCAGCACCGTGGAATCGGTGAGATCGCGTTGCCAGCGGGAGATCGGCAGCTTCTCGGCGAAGTGCCGCAGCAGCGCGTTGGCAATGCCGAGGTTGCCCTCCGAGTTCTCGAAATCGATCGGATTGACCTTGTGCGGCATGGTCGACGATCCGACTTCGCCTGCGCTCATGCGCTGGCGGAAATAGCCGAGCGAGACGTAGCCCCACACGTCGCGATCCAGGTCGATCAGGATCGTGTCGATGCGCGCGATCGCATCGCAGTATTCTGCGACATAGTCGTGGGGCTCGATCTGCGTGGTGTACGGATTGAGCTCCAGGCCGAGTTGCACGACCGTGCGCGCCGCAACCTGCTCCCACGCGATGTCGGGATAGGCGATCACGTGCGCGTTGTAGTTCCCCACCGCGCCGTTCATCTTGCCCTTGATCGGGACTTTCTCGAATGCGGCGATCTCGCGCTCCAGGCGCGCGACAACGTTCGCTATTTCCTTCCCGAGCGTGGTCGGCGTCGCCGGCTGACCATGCGTCCGCCCGATCATCGCCGCGGCGGCATGCTCGTGCGCGAGCGCGCGAAGCTTCGACACGATATCGCGCAGGGCCGGCAGCAATGTATCGCGCCGCGCTCGCGCGAGCGCGAGGCCGTAGGCGACATTGTTGATATCTTCCGAAGTGCAGGCGAAATGGACGAATTCCGCCACTCGCGCCACTTCGGGCAGGTTCGCAACGCGCTCCTTGAGCCAGTACTCGACCGCTTTCACGTCGTGATTGGTCGTGCGCTCGATCTCCTTCACGCGCGCGGCATCGCCCACCGAAAAGTGCTGCGCGACGTCCTCGAGCTGACGGACCGTCGAAGCCGTGAACGGAGTCACCTCGGTGATCGCCGGTTCGGCCGCGAGCGCGCGCAGCCATGCGATCTCGACCTGCACGCGGTCGCGGATGAGCGCAAACTCGCTGAAGTGCTCGCGGATGCCGCGCAGCTTTCCGGCGTAGCGGCCATCGAGCGGCGATACGGCGGTCAGCGTCGAGAGTTCGTTGGCCATGCGAGCGCGGCGGAGGCGACGCAGTTTAGCACGCGATCAAGTGCGCCCGGGCGGCTCGTGATCGACGTCCGGCGAACGCTCCACAGGTGCACTCGATGCGAGCAATGCATGCGCATGTCGATGCTACAATCCTCGGCACATTCTGGCGGCATGGCTCCGCCTGGGAAGCGTCGTGCTGAAGTTGATCTCCTCGTATACGAGCCCGTACGTGCGCAAGGTGCGCATCGTGCTGGCGGAAAAAAAGGTCGAATACCAGCTCGTCGAGGCCTCACCCTGGTCGACCGACAATCCGGTTCACGAGTACAGCCCGCTCGGCAAGGTGCCGGTGCTGGTGCTCGATGACGGCACGACGCTCTACGATTCGCGCGTCATCGTCGATTACATCGATTCGGTGAGTCCGGTCGCGCGCCTGATTCCCGATCCGACACGACAACGCATCCTGGTGCGCAAGTGGGAAGCGCTCGCCGACGGCGTCTGCGACGCCGCGTTGGCCGCCGTGCTGGAGCGCCGCCGCGCCAGCAAACAACAGAATGCGGAATGGATCAACCGCCAGGAACGCAAAGTGGCCGAGGGCGTGAACGAGCTCGCCCGCGAGCTCGGCGAAAAAAGCTGGTGCAACGGTGAAGCGTATTCGCTCGCCGACATCGCGACCGGCTGCGCGCTCGGCTATCTCGACTTGCGTTTTCCCGACGTGAACTGGCGCGACAACTATCCCAATCTCGCGAAACTCGCGGAGAAGCTCGCGAAGCGGCCGGCGTTTGCCGACACGGCGCCCGGCGATTGAGCGGACCAGAGTCTCCCTTGGCGGCCAAGCGCTTGGGAAGGCGGTAAAGCAGCATCGCCTGCCGCGCGCGCATCGATGCGCCTCGCGCCCTGCCTTTGGCGATCGACACCTGGAGTATGTAACGCCGGCTTCGGACGGCCGTGCGCCGACGACACGGCAAGAGCCACGATCGAGACGCGCAGCGTCCGTCGATCGACGTGCGCTTTCCCGGGGCGCGAAAGTGGCTGGGTCCCGGCGTGCGAGTTGCGCAAGCGCAGCGCGCGAAACCTTCGGGCCGTTTGCTACAGCGCCTGCTTGAGCTGGTCCAGTATCGCCGGATTCTCGAGCGTCGAAACGTCCTGCGTGATTTCCTCGCCTTTCGCGATCGAGCGCAACAGGCGACGCATGATCTTGCCCGAACGCGTCTTGGGCAGGTTGTCGCCGAAGCGAATGTCCCTCGGTTTGGCTATCGGCCCGATCTCCTTGCCGACCCAGTCGCGCAATTGCCTGGCGAGCTGCTCGGCTTCGGCACCCATCGGTCGCGTGCGCTTGAGCACGACGAAGGCGCAGACCGCTTCGCCGGTGAGATCGTCGGGTCGACCGACCACCGCGGCCTCGGCGACCAGCGGATTGGCAACCAGCGCGGACTCGACCTCCATCGTTCCGAGGCGATGACCCGAAACGTTGAGCACGTCGTCGATGCGGCCGACGATGGTGAAGTAACCGTGCTCCTTGTCGCGCACCGATCCGTCGCCCGCGAGATAGAGCTTGCCGCCGAGCTCAGCCGGGTAGTAGCTGTTCTTGAAGCGCTCCGGATCGCCCCAGATCGTGCGGATCATTGCCGGCCACGGCCGCTTGATGACGA
>DATKLH010000148.1:0-18731 GCA_035542515.1 Casimicrobiaceae bacterium | reverse complement strand
ATCGATGCCTCGCGCCGCGCCTGCGTCGTGGACGGTCACAGCGTCGCCGAGGGCGAGATCATCTCGATCGACGGCCATACCGGCAAGGTCTACGCTGGCGAGGTCGAGTTGCAGGTCGAGCGTCCCACCGACTGCATCGACCTCATCAAGGACTGGCGCGTGCCGGTTCCGACGCCCTAGCTTCCATTCTCGTTTCGCGCGTCACGGCTTTGCCTGCGCGCAAGCCAGGCGCGACTCGACCGGGCGCGCGCCGCGCCGGCCGCCCGGATTCGGTTGCCGACCGGTCGCCATCATCGGCGCGTCATCGCCGCCTCGAGGTTTCGTTCCACAGGGGGCTCTCTTCTGGAGGCTGTCGAACGCGCACGTCGGGTCCAACACACAGCTCGCGCAGTGCACATGCGTCGAGCCCAGCACAGAGCTCGCGCAGCGCACGTGTACGGCGCAGGGTGACTTGCAAAATAAGCGAAAACGGTATATATAGTATCTTCGATTTACTGGGCGGCTCCCGCCCCTAGGAACCTCCATGGCAGGTCCATCCCGCAAGTCCAGCGCTCGACCCGGCGCACGCGCAGCGGGCGCGTCGGCAGGCTCCGCACGCCGTACCCCGGCGGTGAAATCAGGGCCACGCGCCCGCAAGTCCTCCGTGCCGCCGGCGGAGGAGGGGTCACGACTCGTGAAGGTCGTGCGCGACAGCTTCACCATGCCGGTGGCCGAGTACGAGCGCATTGCGCAACTCAAGAAGCGCAGCATCGAAGCGGGTGTCGCGCTGAAGAAGAGCGAAGTCCTGCGCGCGGGACTCGCCGTCCTGGCTGCCTTGCCTCAGACGCAGTTCAGCGAAGTCGTGGCCGCTGTCCAGCCGGTCAAGACCGGTCGTCCGCCGCGCGAGAAGAAGAAGCGCAAGCACGCGCGTCGTGGCAAGAGCCGCAAGACCGATTAGGTAGCGCGATGAACATCGCCCAGCCTGCGAGCCTGCCGGGTTTGTCAACCGCGGCGTTGCGCGAGCACGCCTCGATCGGGACCCAGGTGGTGCTCGATCTGTACGAGTGCGCCACCGAGCACCTGAACGACATCGAGTGGGTCGAAAGAACGATGCTCAACGCGGCACGGGCCGCGCACGCGACCATCGTCGAGTCGGTGTTCCACAAATTCGCGCCGTGGGGCATCTCCGGCACGGTGATCATCGCCGAGTCACACCTGGCGATTCATATCTGGCCCGAGCATCGTTACGCCGCGGTCGACGTCTTCACCTGCGGCGGCACGGTGCAACTCGATACGGCGGTGCGCTATCTGATCAAGGCGTTCGGATCGACGGCGCCGGTTCAGCGTTCGATGCCGCGCGGCGAGCGCATCGGCGGCGATCCGAACGGCTAGCGCGCTACGCGGTCGACGCCGAGGCGGGGCAGTCGTCCTGGCGAAATACCGAGGTCCGTCAAGACTCCGCCGCCTGCGCGCCAGGTGCGTGAGCGATTGCGGCATCGATTCCGAACCACGGTAACAGGCATCGTGCGTGAACACCTCATGCTCGAGGTGCGGGCAAGCGCATGCACGCCTGCCCGCTAGCGGACCCTCGGGTGCGAACGCGAGTCCGCGCGCGCTAGGGCTGCGCGAGATAGTAGCCCCAGTAGAGCAGCAGTCGTCCCTGCAAGATGAGGTATTGCGCCTGCGCGGGATCGACGGACTTGCCCTTGAACGCGGCATCGAACAGCATGGACTTCATCTGGTCGGCCACGGCGTCGCGCGTGCTCGTGAGCGATGCGATCTGTGATTCGATCGCAAGGTACGTGCTGTCGTCGCCCGCGGACCCGCTTGCCAGCGCTCGTGTCGATGCCGCGAGCATGAATGCGGCGAATTCACCGAATGGCGCGTTGATCCGCTTGTAGGTCTGGCCCAGCAAGCCGAGATCGTTGGGGTTCGCCTTGAGCGAGGCGGAGAGGAAGCGCGGAGCAACCATCTCGGTGAGCACGCGTCCATCCGGCAGGTAGCTGTCGCTCAAGCCGAGCAGCGCGAACATCGTCGGTCGTACATCGGTATGGTCGGTCCACAAATCGGAGGTGCCCTGCGCGTTCACGCCCGGTCCGACGAGGCCGATCCAGGTCGTGGCGATCTCCGGCTGGATGTCGCCGTGATTCCACGCGAACGCCGGATTGATGCAGGTCTTGCAAGTCGACGTCGGAAAGTCGGTGAGGAAGTAATTGGCGTCGGCGAACAGCACGAAGGTCGCGTTACGGGCAGGGTCCGCGTCCGCAACCATGTGCAACGCCCGCATGCCGACCTGATCGGCCATCTGCACCATCAAGCGGTCGGTCTTGCCCGTGTAGGGATTGGCGGCGGTGAGGGTCGCGATCTTGCGCTCGAAGTCGCGGGTCACCGGGTCGTGCTGAGCCAGCGGTCCGCTGCCGCGCGCGGCGAGGTAGAACGGCGGCGCATCGTCGCCGTGGACAGTAAACGCATACGGCGCGTTGTTCGCCAAAAACGACGTGCCCAGGCTCGGATACTGGTCAGCGACCAGCGCGTCGATGTTGGTGTTGATCTCGCCGACTTCGTTGTCGCCGTAGACGCAGGGCGTGGAAACACCGTCGCAGTTGCTCTTGCGCACACCGACGAAGTGGTCCCCTTCGTCGACGGTGAATACGAACAGCGTGTTGTCGCGCGTGATGCCCTCGCGGGCGAGGCGGTCGAAGAACGCAGCGAACGCGTCGTCGTAGGACTTGAGCTGCGCGACGTAGCCTGCGTCGCCGGGACCGTAGGCCGTGTGCGCGTTTCCGGACACCCCGTGGAAGTCGTGGGCGTCGGAAATGTAGGCGTACACAACGGGAATCCCTTTCTCCAGCATCGCGGCCACGTACCGCAGCGACACCGCCGCCGACATCCCATCGAATCCGGGAAAGCCGGGTTGCTTGAACGGATCGACGATCGGCTCGCCGAGCAGGTCGTTCATGTCGGCGCGTCCCGCGAGGATGGGGTTGATCTCCTGCGCGCCGAACAGGCCCTTGAAGCCGGAATATCCACCGGGTTCGTCGGGGAGCTGGTCGTCGTGACCATTGGCGCACAACGGCGAGCCCTGCGCGCAATGGACCGCGAAGCCGACGAAATCGGTTTGTGCCTTGCTGCGATCGGCGCTGCCCGCCGGCGCCGCATTGGACGCGAGCGCCTCGGTGTATTGCGGCGACGGGTTGCCGAATACCTTGGTGATGTCGCCGGTCGGACCCGTGCCGGTGTTCTCGAGCACGATGTTCGCCGACGCGATCGCACCCACGTCGCAGCCCGCGCGCGTGTACGGGACCCATGGCGCCGGCGCGTTCTTGCCGTCGCGGGTGATCATGTTGGGAACCGTCGCGGTGTTGGTCGCCGACACCGGGTCAGTCCAGTAGCCGAACGAGCTCGGGAAGGAGAACGCGCCGGTGCTCGACGTGCGCACGTAGCTGTTCGAGACGGTCTGGCCGTGACGATCGGGATACACGCCGGTGAGCGAAGACAGAATGCCGCCGGCGGTGTGCGAGATCAGAATCGTGTGATCGTTGGTCAGCAGCGTACCGTTGCCCTTGATGAAGTCGAGCAGGTGCGGCATCTGCTCGAGGTCCGAGGGAACGTTCGGCAAGTCGCGCAGGAAATGCGTGTTGTCGAACTGGATGTACACCACGCGCCTGGTCGTGCCGGTGACCGAATCGAGCTTGCACGACGCCTGTGTCGGAACTTCCGCCGCCACGCCGACGGCGGCTGCCGCAAGCCCGGCAGCCACTGCAATGCGTGCGAACGCGCTGCGTGTCGCGACCTGGAACCCTCGCATACCTGATCTCCCTTGATCGACAGTCGAGCCACCCGTGAGCGGCGAGCGCTCGAATCTAGAACGTATGCGTGACAGAGGCTTGACGCCGCTCTCATTCGTCGAGATCCATAGGGCGCCTCCCGAAGCGTCATGTGACCGTCATGGCGATGAGCCAAAATGGCCGTCGGAGCGCGAGCGCCGGAACAACAACTTCAGCCGCGCATTCGGTCGTACTTTCTCCGCCTTCGACGATGCGTTTGATTCCACGCGCTGCCGCGGCCATGGTGCTCGCCGCCGCGACGACCGGCTCATGGGCGACCGACGCGCCGACTGCGCTCGTGCCGCCCGGCGAGAGCTTCTACGCAACGTCCTACGAAAAGACCCCCAGCGTTGCGCAGCTGACCCAGCTCGGACGTCGGGCCTTCTTCGATGCGTCGCTGTCGGCGTCCGGACGCGTCTCGTGCGCGAGCTGCCACGACCCTCGCTATGCATACGGCCCCCCTGGCGACGGATCGACCCCGTTCGCGGGTCCCGACGGCAGGCAACGCGGATATCGCGCCACACCGTCGCTGCGCTACCTGCAGGGGGTGCCTCCGTTCACCGAGCACATGCACGACAGTGACGACGACGACAGCATCGACCAGGGTCCCGCGGGTGGTCGCACATGGGACGGACGCGCGCAGTCGACGCACGAGCAGGCGAGCCTGCCCCTGTTGTCGCCGGTGGAGATGGCGAATCAATCCCCGGAAGAGGTGGTGGCGCGGTTGCGGCGTGCCGAGCTCGCTGGCGCGTTCAAGGAAGCGTTCGGCGAGCACGTGCTCGACAACTCGCGTCGCGCGTTCAATGCGTTGCTGTGGTCGCTCGAAGTGTTCCAGCAAAGTCCATCCGATTTCTATCCCTACAGCAGTCGCTACGACGCCTACCTGCGCGGGCAAGGTAGGTTGACCGAGCAGGAGAAGCGCGGACTTGCCGCGTTCGACGATCCCACGCGCGGCAACTGCGCGAGCTGCCATCCCAGCGCGCTCCGGCGTGGCGCGTTTCCGGCCTTCACCGATTTCGGCTATGTCGCGCTGGGCGTGCCGCGCAACCGCGCGTTGGCGGCGAACCGCGACGCGCACTTCTTCGACCTCGGACTGTGCGGGCCGGCTCGTCGCGATCTCGCGTCGCGGACGGACTACTGCGGCCTGTTCCGCACGCCTTCATTGCGCAACGTGGCAACGCGGCGGTCGTTCTTCCACAACGGTGCATTCCACCAGCTCGAACGTGTCCTGGATTTCTACGCCGAACGCGATGCACGGCCCGGGCTGTGGTATCCGCGCGATGCGAACGGTCGCGTGCTCGTGTTCGACGATCTGCCCGTTGCTTATCGTGCGAACGTTCAGCGTGATAGGCCGTTCGGCCAACGCGCTGGCGGAACGCCGGCGCTGACACGAGCCGAACGCGCGGACATCGTTGCGTTCCTGCGGACGCTGACCGATGGCGATCAGACGGACCGAAGCGATGCACACAATCGTCCGGCCCATTGATCGACGCTGCGAACGATACACAATCGGCGCAGAGGGCTACCGCGGGCGATGGAGGGTTCTGCAACGTTGATGACACCGCGCGCGAGGCACGCGACGGGCTGCTGCCGGGGGCGGTCGGATGAGCGCTTCGATGAGCCTTCGAGCCTCCTCGGGCAGCCTGACGTGCGGGATCGGCTTCGTGCCCCGTGCCGCATGACCGCGCGATCGCGTGCTTCGCGGCACAGCCCGAATTGCAGTAAGCTTCAAGCCCCCATTCGACAGGCCATCACTCCGTGAAGCTGACCGACCTGCCCGATCGTCCATGGCTCTCAGCGCGCGAAGACATGCTCACCCGCGCATGGACCGATCGCGACCGCGCGTGGCTGCAGTTCAACCGGCGTGTGCTGCACGAGGCGCAGGACCCGCGCACGCCGCTGCTCGAACGCGTCAAGTTCCTCGCCATCTTCTCGTCGAACCTGGACGAGTACTACATGAAGCGCATGGGCTTCCTGCGCGGCAAGGCCCAGGCGCAGGACGAAGGCGATCCGGTGGCACGCGCGCTGGATGCACGCGAGCACCTTGCAGCCATCCGACGCGACGTAATGAGCATGCTGGCCGAGCAGGCGAAGTGCTACCAGGACGAGATCCTGCCGGCACTGCGACGCAACGGCATCGTCCTCGCCGACTGGAACGAGCTTTCCGAGGCGCAGAAGCGCGAGGCCTGCGACCATTTCGACACCAACGTGTCGCCCGCTCTCACCCCGCTCGGGTTCGATCCGGCACACCCGTTTCCGTTCATCTCGAACCTGTCGACCAACTGGGTGTTCATCCTGCGCGCGCCGGGGTCTACCGACTACACGCCGGTGCGCGTCAAGAGTCCCTCGATCCTGCCGCAGTACTACTCGGTCAAGACTGACGTACCCCAGGGCGAGCGCTGGTTCGTGAACCTCGAGGACCTGATCCGCCAGAACGCGCAGAAGCTCTTCCCGGGCATGGAGATCGTCACCGCATCGCTGTTCCGCATCCTGCGCAACGCGGAAGTCGGTCTCGACGAGGAAGAGAACGAAACGCTGCGCGAAGCGGTGATCGACGCGCTGCGCGAGCGCCGGTTCCAACCGGTGGTCCGCGTCGACTTCGCGCCGGGGACCGCCGCCGAGCTGCGGCGCGGACTGATGGAGCGTTTCGGCCTCACCGACGACGACGTGTACGAGGCGCCGGGGCTCATCGACTTCACCGACTTGTTGCAGATCGCGAATCTGGACGCGCCGAGCCTGCGCGATCCGCCATTCGTGCCGTTGCCGCCGGTGCGCCTGCCCGATGACGACATCGACATCTTCGCCGCGATCGCGGCGGGCGACATCCTCGTCCACCACCCGTTCGACAGCTTCGAGGCGAGCGTGGAGCGCTTCATCGAGGACGCCGCCGCCGATCCCCAGACCATCTCGATCAAGATGACGGTATACCGCGTCGGCGACGATACGCCGTTCGCGAAGGCGTTGATCCGCGCCGCCGAGGCGGGCAAGCAGGTGGCCTGCATCATCGAGGTGAAGGCGCGCTTCGACGAGGAACGCAACCTGCACTGGGCGCAGCAACTCGAGAAGGTCGGTGCGCACGTCGTCTACGGTGTGCTGGGACTCAAGACCCACACCAAGCTCGCGCTCGTGGTGCGCCAGGAGGCCACCGGCCTGCGCTGCTATGCGCACATCGGCACCGGCAACTATCACGTCAAGACCGCGCGCGTCTATACCGACGTCGGGCTGTTCACCTGCAACCCGGCGATCACCGCCGATGTGGTGAACCTGTTCCACTTCATGACCGGGCATTCGATCGGGCCGACCTTCACGCAGTTGCTCATCGCTCCGCACAACATGCGCGACCGCTTCCTCGATCTGATCGAGCGCGAGATCGAACACCAGCGTGCGGGTCGGCCCGCGCGCATCGTCGCCAAGATGAACCAGGTCGAGGACATTACGATCGGTCGCGCGCTCGTCGCGGCGTCGCAGGCCGGCGTGCGCGTCGAGCTCATCGTGCGCGGGCTCTGCTGCCTGCTTCCCGGCGTTCCCGGCTTCACCGACAACGTGAAGGTGCGAGCGATCATCGGCCGCTTCCTCGAGCACTCGCGCGTGTTCTACTTCGCCAACGGCAACGACGATCCGTTGAAGGGCGATTTCTACATCGGCTCCGCCGACTGGATGTATCGCAACCTCTCGCGCCGCATCGAAGCAGCGGCGCCGGTCACCGATCCGCTACTGCGCGAGCGCCTGTGGGAGATTCTCGACATCGCGTTGCGCGATCGACGCCAGGCGTGGGAGATGCAGCCCGACGGCAGCTTCGTGCAGTGCGAGCCGGCCGCGAATGGGAACGGCCCCGAAGCGATGGGCTCGCATGCCTACCTGATCGAGCTCGCGCGGCGACGCGTCAACGCTTCCTGACCGCACGCACCGCGTCGCGCGCAAGCCCGCGCGCACGCGTCATCGCGTGGTCAGCGCACGAGTATCGACTCTCCGGCGCGAACGCGATCGCCCGGGACGACGCGCGCGACGAATTCTGCGCGCCACGGCAGGATCAGATCGACCTGCGATCCCACGCGGATCATCCCGAAGGTCTGGCCGCGGTCGATGCTCTCGCCCGGCTCGAAATAGCTCTCGATGCCATTCACCGTGCGTGCGCCGATTTGCACGACGTAAGCATGGAGCTCAGTGCCCGCGTGCGCGCCGGCGAAGCAGGTCACCGTGCGCTCGTTGGCCACGATGTGCGCGCTGCCGGCGTAGTAGGGAGGATGCCGCAGCAGGATGCGCGCGTGCATCGGACCCATGTGGCGGTTGGCGCCGTAGCCCGGATGGTGCTTGACGAAGCGCACCTGCCCGGCGATCGGGGCGCGATTGTAATGGACGTCCAGCGGGCTCATGAAGATGCCGATCACCAGCTTCTCGCCCTCGAAATCCTCGCGCATCAGGTCGCGCACCGTTGCGCTCAGGCCGCGCTTGATCACCACCACGTCCTCGCTGGGGGCCACCCGGCGCACGTACACCACGGTTCCGTCGGCCGGACTGAGGATGCCCGGTTCGTCGGGCGGTGTCCGCTGCGGATCGCGGAAGAACCACACGTAGCGCCAGTAGAGGAAGGCGAGCAGGGCGCTCGCAGCGACAACGGCAGCCGCGTAGGCCAGCATCTACGCGAGATGTCGCGACGGGCCCCCGCGCAGCACGCGCACGAGCGCAACGCCCGAGGAGAACGGAAAGTCGACCGTCTCGAATTCGTCCTTCAGCATCGCCAGGCGCTTGAGCCAGCGCTTGACGCCCGCGTGGCGAACCAGCTCGCGCAGGTAGATGTTGGTGTCGTGCAGCAGGATGTAGGTGTTCTTGCGCGAGCGCGCGAGGACTTCGATGAAGTCGCGCGAGACGTGCTCGTAGGAGTGATTGCCGTCGATAAAAGCGAGGTCGATCGGCGGCAGCTCGAGCTCTTCGTAACGGGCGAACAGCGCCTCGCTCGTGAGCTTGTGGTGAACCACGAGGTCGTCGATGCCGAAGCGCGCGAAGTGCGAGCGAACCTTGCGCGGGTCGTCCCAGTGCGCCTGACCGCCAACGGTGTGCAGGGGGCCATTGCGCAAGAGCGAGAACGACGGGTCGACGAAGGTGAGCCGTCCCTTGTGATTGTCGCGCAGACCCAGGGCGAGGCACACGACGCTGAAGCCGAACCCCGAGCCGACCACCAGCACGTGCTGCGGACGCAACGACCGCACCAGACCGTAATAGAGGAATCCGAAGCCGAGGTTCAATGTCTCGCCATCTTCGTGGTGTCCGAGCGGCTTCGCGTGCTCGAGGATGTCCCGCAGCGTCGCGGGGTCGAGGCTGAAGGGAACCGGGGCGTGACGATCAAGCGCGTGCATGGCGTTGTCCTTTGGAAGCGGAGATGTGGCGTCGCGCTGCCAGCGCGCGTGCCGAAAAAAAGCCGGCGATGCGCCGGCTGTGAGAGGGGACCCGAGGATGCCGGCCTTGGTGCTCCGCCGCGTGCGCCGGTTGCACGGCGGCGATGTAGCTCGATCGAGAATCGGAAACGGTGGGTCGGCGGGGCCAATGCGTGGGGAGAGAATCGAGCGAGGGCTCACGGTTGCGGCATGGGATGGCTACGCCGGCGACCCGCAAGCCTGGCACGTGAGCTTGGCGAGGTGCGCTGCGTCAGGTAACGCACCATGACCACCGCCCGCCGCCACGCGAAGCGCAGCGCTTCGTCCTCGCTCTCGAAGACCGGCTCATCCCACTCATGGCGCGTGTGCGTTTCCGCCGCACCCGTGCAGCGGCGCACGATGAGCACCGAGGACACGAATCCCGGTCCGCGTGGAACCGCAACCGCATGGACTTCCGTATCTCCGACCAGAACGCGTCGCATGCATTCACCATAGGCCATCGGCGTTACAAGCGTGTGGCGGCGTTGTGATGGGCGCCGGCCGCGGCGGCGCATCCGAGCGATGCCGCTTGTCACCGGGGGCGCGGATCGTCACAAGACGGTCATGGAGTTGTCATATAGGTTGGAGCGCGCAAAGCCGGCCGCGCCTTTCGCGCAGGTCGCCGCAGGGCCCGCACCGTCGGCGTCGCGCCTCTCGTGCCCGTTCCAATGCTCGCGCTCGCGCCCGCCTATCGGTCCGATCCTTCCGGACTGGTTTACGGTTATCGCTTCGGCACCGACGCGTCCGCCGAGTTGATCCACGGCGACGACGTCGCATCGGTGATCGAATCGTCGAGCGACGAGGCCGCGTCCGAGTTCGCCTGGCTGCACTTCGATCTGAGCCATGTCGCGTGCGAGAAATGGTTGCACGCACGCCTGAGCCTGCCCGACGCGTTCTACGCGGCGCTGAGCGACGGCGCGCGGACCACGCACATCGAGCAGGCCGACGGCTCGCTGGTGGCGGTGATCAACGACGTCCTCTACGATTTCGCGTTCGAGGCCACGCACATCTCGACACTATGGGTATGCGCGACGCCGCGATTGCTCATCACCGCGCGCCGCAAGCCGTTGCGATCGATCGATCGCCTGCGAACCTGTGTGCGCAACGGCGATCGATTCCGATCGACCGTCGCATTGCTCGTGCATCTGCTGCGCGATCAGGGTGACGTGCTGGTCGGCATCGTGCGCAAGGCGACCTCGAAGGTGGACGACATCGAGGACTCGCTGCTTGCCGGGCGACTCGACACCAAGCGCGCAAGCCTCGGCGAGTTGCGCCGGGTCCTGGTGCGCCTGGGACGCCTGCTCGCGCCCGAGCCGCCCGCGCTGTTCAGGCTGCTCAATCGCCCGCCGAACTGGATGCTCGAGGCCGACGTGCAGGATCTACGTCAGGCGACCGAGGAATTCGCCGCGGTGATCACCGACATGTCGGTGTTGACCGAGCGCATCAAGCTCGTGCAGGAGGAGGTCGCCGCTCAGGTGGCGGAGCAGAACAATCGCAGCCTGTTCCTGCTGACCGTGTTCACCGTGCTCGCGTTACCGATCAACATCATCGCGGGGCTGTTCGGCATGAACGTCGGCGGCGTGCCGCTTGCGCAGCACGAGCACGGTTTCTGGATCGTCGTCGGCATCGTGACACTGCTCACGATCGCCGGCGTGTGGCTGGTGGTGCGGCGTCGCGATTGACTATGCGACGCGCGCCCCGGGCGACGACTAACGCTGTCTGAGTCGATCGCGCGTGCGCCGCGCCGCGAACAGCGCGACGAAGTCGCTCACTCGAGCCCACGCCTTCAAATCGGCAAGCTCTGCCTCGTAGACCTGACGCACTTCATCGAAGGTCAGGTCCGTATCGTTGGCGAGCGCCTCGATGGCTTCCTGATGGCTCGCAGCTTGCACAGCATGAGCACTAGGTTGCGTCGTCATAGCGGAGACGGGGAAAGGAACACGATCGGAGGGAACAGCACGCGAATTATAGCGCGCTGCATTGTCGCGTCGAGGGGTTTTCATGGCCCGCGCAACTGCAAAAACTTGACCGCGCTCAATCTATTGCGAGGTTGTCTTGCGGCAACAGTCACTTGCAAACGAAGCTTGCGCGGCGATCTTCATTTCCTGCCGCAAGTATTTCATTTGAGACACTGATGTGCGCGCATCGGTCATGGTGTCGCCAGCGTCCGGCAATCCCGCGCCCGGGTCGTCGACGTCGTCCGATGATGATGCATTGCGGTGCACGCAAGCTGGACGAGCCGCAGCCTTCATGCAGGACCACTGCGGCAGTGCGTCGACGGCGCGTGCTGCTCGCCACAACGCGGCGAGCAGCGAAACGGTGCTCGCAATACTGCGGTCATGAACGCAGGCGAGTATGCGGACTCGACCTTTATCGGAGATCGGTCCTTCATGGACATCCTGCGCTATCGCCCCCGCTACCCGTCGTGCATCGCTCTCACGCTTGCGCTGTTCGTCACCGCATGCAACGGTGACGACAATGGCGACCCGTTCGAGAAGACCAGCGCTGCGCTGAAGTCGAAGGTGCAGACCGTCGTGGTCATCTACGCCGAGAACCGCAGCTTCGACAACATCTACGGCACGTTCCCCGGCGCGAACGGCATCCCGGGCGTCAATCCGACTGCGGCGGGAAGTTACGTTGCGCAAAAGGACCGCGACGCGACCAGCAGCGTGCTACCCGTGCTACCGCAAACGTGGGGCGGCGTGACCGCTGCGGGACAGTCTCCGGTAGTGACGCAGGCGCAAAGCGCAAACCTCGCGAACAAGCCGTTCCCCGCCGAGACGACCTTCGGTATCTCGCAGTCGACGATCACGCGCGACCTCTATCACCGTTTCTACGAGAACCAGATGCAGATCAACGGCGGCGCGAACGACAAGTTCGCTGCCTACGCCGACTCGGGCGGATTGGTGATGGCGTATTTCGACGGCAGCAAGATGGCCATGTGGAACATCGCCAAGCAATACGTGCTCGCCGACAACTTCTTCATGGGAGCGTTCGGCGGGTCGTTCCTGACCCACCAATATCTGATCTGCGCTTGTGCGCCCGAGTACCCTAATGCCGACACTGCCGCAGCGAAGCCGACCATTGCCGCGCTGGACACCGATGCATCGGGCAAGTTCCTGCCGCGACTGACCGTTGCAGCGAGCTCGCCCGCCTCCGCGCTCGACGGTCCGCCGACGTTTGTCAACAGCGGCAACCTCACGCCGAAGAACTATTTCGGTGACGGGACATTCCGCGCGGTGAACACGATGCAGCCTCCCTACCAGCCGAGCGGCAATGCGCCGCTCGCCGATGGCGATCCTGCACTCGCGGACCCGACGCGGCCGACGACCCTGCCGCCGCAGACGGCGAAGACGATCGGTGACATCCTGACCGCCAAGGGCGTGAGCTGGGCGTGGTTCGCCGGCGCCTGGAACCAAGCGCTCGCCGATCGCACCGCGATCTACAACAACACCGTTCCCAATTTCCAGGCGCACCATCATCCGTTCAACTATTACTCCGCGTACGCGCCCGGCACGGCTGCACGCGCGGCGCACCTCAAGGATTACAACGACCTCGTCAGCGCGGCGGCGGCGGGAACGCTTCCGCAGGTCGTCTTCTACAAGCCCGAAGGCGACCTCAATCAGCATCCCGGCTACGCCAACATCGTCGCCGGCGACCAGCACGTCGCCGACCTGATCGGCAAGCTCCAGCAGAGCCCGCAATGGAAGAACATGGTGATCGTGGTGACCTACGACGAGTTCGGTGGTGCGTGGGACCATGTCGCGCCGCCAAAGGGTGACTTGCTCGGACCGGGCACGCGCATTCCGGCGATCGTCGTCTCGCCGTTCGCCAGGATGGGCACGGTCGATCACACGCAGTACGACACCGATTCGATCCTGCGGCTCATTACGCGACGCTTCGACCTCGAAACGCTGCCCGGCCTCACCGCGCGCGACAACGCGCTCAAGGCCGCGGGCGGGCAGGCGATGGGCGATCTCACCAATGCATTGAACCTCGACTAACAGGCCCTAGCCGCATGCCTGACGCGGACCGCGACGACACGAGCTGGTACGTACCGCCGGCACGCAGTGGATCGGCGTTGGCGCGCCCGCGCAGCGCGCGCGCCAACGTGTTGCCACGACGACGTGCTCCATCGGCAGGTCCGCTCGCCATCGTACTGGGCTCCGACGAAGTGGCCTCGGCGATCGCGCACGACTTGCGCACGATGGGGTGCGCAGTGGTGCTCAGCGACGACATCGATCCTCCGGGCGCGTTGCGCGGCATGGCGTTCGTCAACGCGTGGTACCTGGGCAGCGCGGAGCTCGATGGGATCGCCGCGTGCTTCTGCTCGTCGGTGAAGAGCATTCCCGAGGTGATCGATCGGCAGCAGCTGGTTGCGGCAACCAGCTGGTCCTGGCAGGGCGTGGCGGCATTGCTTCATCCGGACGTGCTCATCGATGCGCGTTTCGCCAACGGCGGAGTCGCGGAACCGCTCAGGGGCCGCGTTCCCGGCCTGTTCACGATCGGCTGCGGTCCTGCCTACCAGGCGCCAGCTCACGCCGATGCAGTGGTGAATACCTCGTTCGGCACCGGATGCGGCGACATGACCATCGAGGGCCTGTTACCCGAAACGCTTGGCGAGCGCCCGCGCCTGGGCGGTGCTGGAGACGAGCGCTTCGTGGTCGCGCCACGCAGCGGGCGCTTTCGCACCCAGCTTCGCATCGGCGATTTCGTGCAGGCCCGCGACCCGATCGGAGATGTCAACGGTACCGCGCTCGCCGCGCCGATCTCGGGCGCGCTGAGGGGATTGTCGGCACGCGGCGCGCGCGTACGCAACGGCACGACGGTCGCCGAGATCGATCCGCGCGGCGAACCTTCGCTTTGCTTCGGTCTCGATCCGCGCGCAACGAAGATCGCCGCAGGCGTCGTGCGCGCCTTGGGCGCGCTCGCCATTCTGCCCGGTCAAAGCGGATTGGATATGCGCGTCGATTCGTGAATGCAGATGACGATGTCGGCTCGGTCGCACGCTCGCTCGGGCGATCGTGTTGTTACGGTGGTGGGAACTACGGCGGAGGCGCACCTCCGATGCCCGGCGTGTGTCCGGCGCGCTCGCCCCGCTGGCAACCCACCGAGCCGGCGCATGCAGCATCACGATGTCGCCGTCGCGCTGTCACGACGCGGCCCTCGCGCTGTAAAGAATCCGTAACGTCCAAACGGGATGATGTGCTCAGGGGCTGCTTCCATCGATCGATGTATGTCGAATTCCGCTGCGATGACGGCGCAACGACCCACGCACCTCGACGATGTCGCTCTGCGCGCGGCGATCATCCTGTTCGACCGCCCTGCGGTTGGCCCCGGGGGATTCCGGGCGCGATCGCGGCTGCCCGACACGGTATCGATCGACGCTTCGGTGTCGGGCACACCGATTCGATGCGAGGTGAGCCGCGCGGTGGTGCACGAGCTGAGCGGCGCGACGCACGCGCCGTCGTGGGAGCACCTGCAGCAGGTATGGCAAACCATTGCAGCGCTGCTCGAGCGAAAGATACGCGCGGGCGGCGCAAATCCGCTCCACGGTCGCGGCGTTCCCACCGTAACGCTCACCGTAGAGGACCTTCGGGAGGCGTCATGATGACCCTCGTCCCCCGTCACGGTGTTGTAACAATCGCCTTCTAGAGTCGAAGGCTGTCGAAAACATGACTAAGGACTGCTGACATGCGCAAGAACGCGCTTCTCGCCTCACTCGGTGCCGCGCTGGTCGCGGCCAGCACGCTGGCGCACGCTGTCGACATCACCGGCGCCGGAGCAACGTTTCCGTATCCGATCTACGCCAAGTGGGCCGAAGCCTACAAGGCCAAGAACGGCGTGGGCATGAACTACCAGTCGATCGGCTCGGGTGGCGGCATTGCGCAGATCAAGGCGAAGACGGTCGATTTCGGTGCGTCCGATGCGCCGCTCAAGCCCGAAGACCTGAAGGCATCGGGCCTCATGCAATTCCCGGCGATCATCGGTGGCATCGTTCCCGTGGTGAACATCGAAGGCATCGGCCCCGGAGCGCTCAAGCTGACCGGTCCGGTGCTCGCGGACATCTACCTCGGCAAGATCAAGAACTGGAACGAAAAGCCGATCGCCGACCTCAATCCGGGTGTGAAGCTTCCCAACGAGCTGATCACCGTGGTGCGCCGCTCCGACGGCTCGGGCACCACGTTCAACTTCACCGATTACCTCTCGAAGGTGAGCCAGGAGTGGAAGAGCAAGGTCGGGTCTTCCACCGCGGTCGCCTGGCCGGAAGGCGTCGGCGGCAAGGGCAACGAAGGCGTATCCGCGTACGCGCAGCGCATCAAGGGTGCGATCGGTTATGTGGAATACGCGTACGCGAAGCGCAACAACCTCGCGTACGTTCTGGTGCAGAACAAGGAAGGCCAGTATCCGAAGCCGGACAACAGCACGTTCCAGGCGGCCGCTGCGTATGCCGACTGGAAGAACGCGCCGATGTACTACGAGATCATCACCGACTCGCCGGGGAAGGACTCCTGGCCGATCGCGGCGACCAGCTTCATCCTGATGCACACCACGCAGGACAAACCGCAAAATGCGGCGGAAGTGCTCAAGTTCTTCGACTGGGCCTTCCACAACGGTCAGAAGATGGCCGAGGAGCTCGACTACGTGTCGCTGCCCGATTCGCTGGTCAAGCAGATCGAGGGCACGTGGAAGCAGGAGATCAAGGACGCATCCGGCAAGCCCGTGTGGAGCGCGGCGGGCATGTGATCGCGGGCGCTGCCAACCAGCCTGTCTTGCTGCGCCGGCCGCGGGACCCGCGTTCCGCGCCGGCGTAGCTGTTGTAGAGGGAGCTATCATGGCGGCATCGCAAGCCTCCGCTGTCCTTCCCGCAGGAATGTCCGAGGACGACACGCAGACCGCACAGTTGCAGCCTGCGCCGCCGCGCGCGCCGGCCGTCTCCGGCCATTGGCAGGATGTCGTGTTCGAGGGCGTCACGCGCTTCTTTGCGCTGCTCGTCCTCGCCCTGCTGGCGGGGATGTTGCTGGCACTCGCCTGGGCCGCTATTCCCGCGCTCGACAAGTTCGGACTCGGGTTCTTCTTCACCAACGTATGGAATCCGGTCAAGAGCGAGTTCGGTGCCCTCGCGCCGATGTACGGAACGCTCGTGACCTCAGCCATCGCGCTGCTGATCGGCGTACCGGTGAGCTTCGGCATCGCCTTGTTCCTCACCGAGATGTGCCCGACGTTCCTGAAGCGCCCGCTCGGCACCGCGGTCGAGCTCCTCGCGGCGATTCCGTCGATCATCTACGGCATGTGGGGCCTGTTCGTCTTCGCACCCGTTTTCGCCGACTACATCCAGCCGGCGCTCGCGAACACGCTCGGCAACGTGCCGGTCATCGGTATGCTCTTCCAGGGGCCGGCCAACGGCATCGGCATGCTGACCGCAGGCATCATCCTCTCGGTGATGGTGATCCCGTTCATGTCCGCGGTGATGCGCGACGTGTTCGAAGTGGTCCCCGCGGTGCTCAAGGAGTCCGCTTACGGGCTGGGCTGCACGACATGGGAGGTGGTGTGGAACATCGTGCTGCCGTACACCAAGGTCGGCGTGATCGGCGGCATCATGCTCGGTCTCGGGCGCGCGCTCGGCGAGACGATGGCCGTGACCTTCGTGATCGGCAACGCGTATCGGATCAGCGCGTCGTTGTTCGAGCCTGGCAACTCGATCGCCTCGGCGCTCGCCAACGAATTCAACGAAGCGGCCGACCCCGTGCATCGCGCCTCGCTCATCGCGCTAGGCCTCGTCCTGTTCGTGCTGACGCTGATCGTGCTGGCCGCATCGCGCTTCCTGATCGCGCGCCTGGCACGCGGCGAAGGCACCAAGACTTGAGCGGCTCGCGCAGATGATCACCAACCTGTATCGGCGCCGCCTGATTCTCAATCGCTTCAACCTCGCGATGTCCTTGGTCACGATGGGCATCGGGATGGCGTTCCTGCTCTGGATCCTGTTCGAGCTGTTCCGCAACGGCCTCGCGGCGCTGTCGCCCACACTCTTCCTGCAGACGACGCCACCGCCAGGGTCGGCAGGCGGACTGAGCAACGCGATCTTCGGCAGCGTTGCGATCGTCGCCGTCGCGACGTTCGTCAGCACCCCGATCGGCATTCTCGCGGGCGTCTATCTCGCGGAGTTCGGCAAGAGCAGGCCGCTCGCCGCGACGACGCGATTCATCAACGACATCCTCCTGTCCGCGCCGTCGATCATCATCGGGCTGTTCATCTACACGATCTACGTGGCCACCGTCGGTCACTTTTCCGGCTGGGCCGGCTCCGCGGCGCTCGCGCTGATCGCGATTCCGGTCGTCGTGCGCACCACCGAGAACATGCTCCGCCTGGTGCCCAACAGCCTGCGCGAGGCCGCGGTTGCGCTAGGTGCGCCGATGTGGAAGGTCATCCTGTTGGTCACGTTGCGCGCGGTGCGCGGAGGCGTGATCACGGGCGTGCTGCTGGCGGTTGCCCGCGTGTCGGGCGAGACCGCGCCGCTGCTGTTCACCGCGCTGAACAATCAGTTCTGGAGCGGGGACATGAACGGGCCGATGGCCAATCTTCCGGTGGTTATCTTCCAGTTCGCGATGAGCCCGTTCGACGACTGGAAGACGCTCGCATGGGCCGGAGCGTTGCTCATCACGCTGACCGTGCTAGTCCTCAACATCCTCGCGCGCACCGTGTTCCGCCAGGCGGCGCCGCGCTAGCAAAAGCCCGAAAAAGGTTCGACTTCATGGAAGCCCTAGCGACCCGCCCGGAACCCGCCAACACCGTGATCGACGGCAACCTCCCGAAGATGTCGATCCGCGATCTCGAGTTCTACTACGGCAAGTTCCACGCGCTGAAGACCATCAATCTCGACGTTGCCGAACGTCGCGTCACCGCGTTCATCGGTCCGTCGGGCTGCGGCAAGTCGACGCTGCTGCGCACGCTCAATCGCATGTATTCGCTCTACCCCGGCCAGCGTGCCGAGGGCAAGATCATGTTCAACGGCCGCAACATCCTCGACGGGCACACCGACCTGAACCTGCTGCGCGCGAAGGTCGGCATGGTGTTCCAGAAGCCCACGCCGTTCCCGATGTCGATCTACGACAACATCGCCTTCGGCGTGCGCCTCTACGAGAACCTGTCGACGCGCGCGATGGACGAACGGGTGGAGTGGGCGCTCGCCAAGGCCGCGATGTGGGAAGAAGCCAAGAACATCCTCAAGCAGAGCGGCATGGCGCTGTCGGGTGGCCAACAGCAGCGCCTGTGCATCGCCCGGGCGGTGGCGGTGAAGCCGGACGTGTTGCTGCTCGACGAGCCGACGTCCGCGCTGGATCCGATCTCCACCGCGAAGATCGAGGAGCTCATCTCCGAGCTCAAGGTCGATTACACCATCGCCATCGTCACGCACAACATGCAGCAGGCCGCGCGTGTCTCGGACTACACTGCGTACATGTACCTGGGCGAGCTGATCGAGTTCGACGCGACCGACCAGATCTTCCTCAAGCCG
>DATKLH010000147.1:0-5318 GCA_035542515.1 Casimicrobiaceae bacterium | reverse complement strand
ATCCACACGATTGCCATCGCGCTCAGGACCAGCCACGGCGAGCGGGTCTGCAGCTCGACCAGGGCGACGAACGCCGCGATCAGGACGACCGCGCCGACCAGTGCCATCAGGGTACGCGAATGCACAGTCCATCGCTGCACCACCCAGGCCGGCGCGACGATGAGCCAGAACAGCGCGGAGACGCCGCACACGGCAAACACCACCGCCTGCGGCCAACCGCGCTCGAAGCCCGGCGTGGACGCGAACAGCAGGTACAGGCCGGCGAACAGGATCACAGCGAGGAACAGCAGCCATGCCTGGTCGCGCAGGCCGATCAGCGTGGCCCACTCGTGCGCGGCCAGCAGCATCACGATCAGCACCGCGACACCGAACGGGCGCGGCGGCAACAGGAACAGCGCCGCCAGCACGATGGCGATCAGCACGACCGCCGTGATGATGCGCGTGGACAGCATCGGCCGTGAGCCGCGCGTCAGGCGTCCTGCGTCGTGCGGACGGTCATTCGTGTCGGGGTCGACTCGTGCGCGCGGGCGTCGTGGCGACGTTCCGCACCGGCGGCAGGCCGTGTCTCGCCCTGAGACGTCGCGAGTTGCTCGCTCGTCCGGCCGAAGCGGCGCTCGCGCGTGCGATACGACGCGATGGCCGCATCGAGCGCAGCGGCGTCGAAGTCGGGCCACAGCAGGTCGGTGAAGTAGAGCTCGCTGTACGCGAGCTGCCACAAGAGGAAGTTCGAGACGCGCTTCTCGCCGCCGGTACGGATGAACAGATCGGGTTCCGGCGCGTAGGCCATGGCGAGATAGGGCTCGAGCGCTTCGGGCGCGAGCGGCGTTTCGCTCGCGAGGGCCTCGGGATGCGCGCGGAAATAGGCTCGCGCTGCCTGGGCGATGTCCCACCGGCCGCCATAGTTCGCCGCGATGGTGAGCGTCAGCCGCGTGTTGCGCGCGGTGAGCTGCTCCCCGGCTTTCGCGAGCTCGCGGATGCGCGTGTCGAAACGCGACATGTCGCCCACGAGCTTGAAGCGGATGCCGTTGCGATGCAGCTTCGCCACCTCCTGCTCGAGCGCACGCACGAACAGGTCCATCAGGATCGACACCTCGTCGGCGGGGCGCCGCCAGTTCTCGCTCGAGAATGCGAACAGCGTGAGGTACTCGACGCCGCGTTCGATGACGGCGCGCACGGTTCCGCGCACGGCTTCGACGCCTTTGCGGTGCCCCGCGACGCGCGGCAACAGGCGCTGCTTCGCCCAGCGACCGTTCCCGTCCATGATGATCGCAACGTGACGCGGAACGTCGTGCGTCTCCGGGATATCGCGGGTGGAGCTGGTGAACACAGGCATCAGGATCAGGGATCAGGAGTCAGATGTCAGGAATCAGACGCAACACGCCGAAGCGCTGCATCGTGGCCGCGCATCGAGCGCGGTTGCGACTTTCAAACCGGCGAGCAACCGAGCAAGTTCCCCGCTGATGAACATGTTGGTAACCGCAACTGCAAGCGGCTGACTGCCACGCTGACGCTTGGTTCCGTCGCTTCGATACCACCCGATCAACGGCGCTCGACGCGCCGCCACTGTAGACACCGACGTCATCTGATTCCTGATCCCTGACCTCTGACCTCTGATAACTGGCCTCTGATACCTAAATCGCCATCAAGTCCTGCTCCTTCGCCTGGAGGACCTTGTCGATGTCGGCGATATAGCGGTCGGTGAGCTTCTGCACCTCCTGCTGGGCGTGGCGCTCGTCGTCCTCGGAGACCTGCTTGTCCTTGAGCATCTTCTTGAGGTGCTCGTTCGCATCGCGACGGATGTTGCGCACGGCGATCTTCGCCGCTTCCGCTTCCTTGTGCACCACCTTGATCAATTCCTTGCGCCGCTCCTCGGTGAGCGGGGGCATCGGAACGCGGATCATGTCGCCTGAGGTGGCTGGATTCAGACCCAGGTCCGAATCGCGGATCGCCTTCTCGACCACCGGGATCATCTTCTTCTCCCAGGGCTGAACGCCGATGGTGCGCGGGTCGGCGAGCGTGACATTCGCGACCTGGTTGATCGGCATGGGCGTGCCGTAGTAGTCGACCTGGATGTGATCGAGCAAGCCCGTGTGCGCGCGACCGGTGCGAACCTTCTGCAGGTCGTGCTTCAAAGTCTCCACCGACTTCTGCATCTTCTGCTCGGCGGACTTCTTCACGTCGCTGATCATGCGTACCTCCAACGGCTGGGCGATGGGCGACCGGTGATGGGGGATGGTCCGTCATCAACCAGCCGTGCGAAACATGCACGGCGTCGCGGATCGCTCTGCGGTATTACGTAGCTCTTGCCACGCGAAAAGCGCCGGGCCGCCCCAAGCTTTTCGCGCGAATTCAGCCGGCGCAAAGTATCGTGCGAGCCGACGGTTGGCGAGGTGTCGCGAAGCCTGCCGGCTCGCGAAACTTTGCGCCGACGAACTGAAACTTTGCGCCGACCGTTAACAATGTACGAGTGTTCCCTCGTCCTCCCCCAGCACCACGCGCTTCAGCGCGCCTGGAACGAAAATGGAGAATACCTTGAGCAGGAGGTTCTGGTCGCGGCACAGCGCGAGCGCGGTCGCGTCCATCACTTTCAGGTTCTTCACGATCGCTTCGTCGAACGTGAGTGTCGCATAGCGCTTTGCGCTCGCGTCCTTCATCGGATCGGCGGTATAGACGCCGTCGACCTTGGTGGCCTTGAGCACGATGTCCACGCCCATCTCGCGCCCGCGCAGCGCCGCTGCCGTGTCGGTGGTGAAGAACGGGTTCCCGGTGCCGGCGGCGAAGATGACCACGCGGTGCTCCTCCAGGTGGCGCAACGCGCGGCCGCGAATGTAGGGCTCGGCGACCTGGTCGATGCGCAAGGCGCTTTGCACTCGCGACTCCACGCCGGCGCGACGCAGCGCATCCTGCAGCGCGAGCGCGTTCATGAGCGTCGCGAGCATGCCCATGTAGTCGGCCGTGGCGCGATCCATCCCTGCCGCGCCCGGCGCGACGCCGCGAAAGATGTTGCCCCCGCCGATGACGACGGCGACCTGCACGCCGAGACGCACGACCTCCGCGACCTCGGCGACGATGCGATCGATCGTCTCGCGCTGGATTCCGTAGCTGTCGCTGCCCATCAGCGCTTCGCCCGACAGCTTGAGCAGGATGCGCCCATACGCCGGCGTCTTGGCAGCCGCCGCAGCGGCGGGCGCAACCGACGCGAGAGGCGCCACGGTTGCCGCCGGTGCGCTGTTGGGTGGACTCATCGCTACTCCCGTGTCGGCTTCAGGCGGATCGATCGATTCGCGTCACATCATGCCATCGCCGCGCCGTCCTCGCCTGCGCGCGGCTGCGACATCCGCTTGACTTCGTCGGCGAAATCGTCCTTGCGCTTCTCGATGCCCTCTCCAACGACGAACAGCACGAAGCCGTTGACGCTCGCGTTGCGTTCCTTCAGCAGTTGCTGGACGGTTTGCTTGTCGTTCTTCACGAACGGCTGCGAAAGGAGCGTCACTTCGGCGAGGTACTTCGACACGGCGCCCTCGATCATCTTCTCGACGATGTTCGCGGGCTTGCCCGATTCGGCCGCACGCTGCGAAGCGATGCTGCGCTCGCGCTCGACGACCTCCGATGCAACGCCGGTGCGATCGATCGCGAGCGGCTTGCTCGCGGCGATGTGCATCGCGATATCCTTGCCCAGCGTATCGTCGCCGCCGGTGACATCGACCAGCACGCCGATCTTGCCGCCGTGGACGTACGAGGCGATGCGTCCCTTCGCGACCAAGCGCGAGAAGCGACGGATCGTCATGTTCTCGCCGATCTTCTGGACGAGCTCGACGCGACGCGTTTCCACCGGCTTGCCGTCGGGCAGCGACTGCGCCGCAAGGGCTGCGACATCGGCCGGGTTGGAGTGCGCGACCACCGCGGCGAGCTGGGCCGCGTAGGCCTTGAACTCGTCGTTCTTGGCAACGAAGTCGGTCTCGCAGTTGAGCTCGACCAGCGCACCGATCTTGCCGTCGGCCGCGACGTTCAGGCCGATGACGCCTTCCGCGGCGATGCGATCGGCGGCCTTGCTCGCCTTCGCTCCGCTCTTGACCCGGAGGATCTCCTCGGCCTTGGCGATGTCGCCCGCCGCCTCGGTGAGCGCCTTCTTGCATTCCATCATGCCCAGCCCGGTGCGCTGGCGCAGTTCCATCACTCTGCTTGCGGAAATGTCCGCCATTCGTAACTCCAGTTCGCGAACCCGTGACGCTCGCAGCCGCTCGTGGCCGAGCATCGCGTTGGGTGTTGCATGTTCTTGTTCCGCGATCGGCGCCGAGCCGCCTCAAGCCGATCGCGCAGATTCATCCCGGCGAGAAGCATCGTGCGAGGCGACGAAAGGTGCGGTCGGGGTCAATTGCACGCCGCCTCGCGGACCTTTTCGCCGTCGAATTCCGCCTCGCGAAACTTTGGCCGGAATCAGGTCGTCTCCTCGACGAACTCGTCGCCACCCCCGACAATCTCCTGGATCGAGGAGCTCTTGCCTTCGAGGACCGCGTCGGCGACACCGCGCGCGTACAGACGGATCGCGCGACTGCTGTCGTCGTTGCCGGGGATGACGTACGCGATGCCGTCGGGGTTGTGATTGGTGTCGACCACCGCCACGATCGGAATCCCGAGCTTCTTGGCTTCGGTCACCGCGATCTTGTGGTAGCCGACGTCGATCACGAACACCGCGTCGGGCAGTGCGTTCATGTCCTTGATGCCGCCCAGGCTCTTCTCCAGCTTGCCGAGCTCGCGACGCAGCGACAGCGCCTCGCGCTTGGTCATGCGGTCGAACGTGCCGTCACCGGCCATCGTCTCGAGGTCCTTGAGACGCTTGATCGACTGCTTGACCGTCTTGAAGTTCGACAGCATGCCGCCGAGCCAGCGGTGATCGACGTACGGCATGCCGGCACGCTGCGCTTCCTCCAGGATGATGTCGCGAGCCTGTCGCTTGGTGCCGACGAAGAGGATGGTGCCGCGATTGGCGGCCAACTGGCGAACGTATTTCATCGCGTCGTTGTACATCGCCAACGTCTTCTCGAGGTTGACGATGTGGATCTTGTTGCGCTGGCCGAAGATGTAATCCGCCATCTTCGGATTCCAGTAGCGGGTCTGGTGCCCGAAGTGCACCCCGGCTTCCAGCATTTGACGCATCGTGACCGACATTCCTAAACTCCCTTCAGGGTTGTGGCCTCCACCCGCGGATGTGATCCCGTGCCCTTTGCTCGCGGCGGGGACACCCTAAAGACCGCAGGTGTGCGGATTGACCTCCATCGTCCGGCCTGGCGCGCGCTGCGCGGCGCAAGCCGGATCTT